>JABGRG010000065.1 GCA_018648445.1 Rhodospirillales bacterium
CCGACGACCTCTTGAATGCCATTCAAGCGCTCTCCCAACTGAGCTACGGCCCCATATGGGATTTTATTTTCCGCCGGACGAACGAACGGTTGGGAACCAAACGCCGCCAGCGGGGGCGCAAACTACTGGGGAACACCCGTAAGGGCAAGGGAAAAAAGCACCCGAATTAACTTCGGCCTGAAACGCTATAAACTTCGGTCTGAAACGTCGTCGTCGGCCATGTGTTCCTTGACCTCCGACATGTCATCTTCGTCTTGGCCCAAATCAGAAGCGTCTTCAATCAGCGAATTGTCTTCTTCTTCGGAATCAAGCGCCTCGGCCGCTTCGTCCGATTTCACCTGATCTTCGTCCTCCAGGACGCCGGCAGCCTCATCTTCCGGCACATCGACTGCGGCGGCAACTTCATCACTCATGGTTTTCGGCGCGACAATGGGCGAGGTGACTTCGCGCGGCCCGGCCGGAAGGGGGCGCCGCTGCCGGACCACCGTCTTGATCACAAACTTCGTTTCGCATTTCGGACAAACCGGCGGATCACGACGTAAATCGTAATAATGCGCGCCGCAACCCTGGCAAAGACGCTTTGTTCCCCATTCGGGTTTAGCCACGCGGACCTCCTGATGCGATTTAGTTCACTTCGCAGTTCACGTTGACTAGCCAATTGCCATGAAATCCGCCCGCTGTCAAAACCGAAAAGAAGGTGAAAATGCCTTTTTTGGCCCCGGTCTTTTTCAGCGACCCTTTATTTGGGCGGGTCGCGCAGGCTCGGCATTCTACCCTTGGTCGCGCAGTGCGGTAACAACACCTACCGGTCATAGGAGCCACAAGAATTATGAACCGACGGAGAAAGTGTGATAAGGAAAAGCCCTCAAATATCCCTGGGGGGATTTAACGGCCCGCAAAACTGAAAAGGCTTGGTTTCTTTGACGACGCCACTGATCTCGCGCCCGACCAAGGGGTTATCGGGTGACGTCCGCATTCCGGGCGACAAGTCGGTTTCCCATCGCGCGCTCATGCTGGGCGCAATGGCGGTGGGTGAAACCCGTATCCACGGCCTGCTCGAGGCTGGCGACGTTATTGCCACCGCCGACGCGATGAAGGCCCTGGGGGCTTCGGTCGAACGGGATGGCGGCGGCGTATGGCAGGTTCGAGGGCGTGGAGTCGGCGGCCTTCGCGAGCCCGACGGCATCCTGGACATGGGAAATTCGGGCACCGGCGCGCGCCTTCTGATGGGAATTCTTGCAACCCACCCGTTTACCAGTTTCATGACTGGCGACGCCTCGCTTTGCAAACGCCCCATGCGACGGGTTACCGGCCCTCTTGAAGGATTCGGCGCGGCATTCCGCACCCGCTCGGAAGGAAGGCTTCCGCTGGCCGTGTGCGGAACCGGCAATCCCGTTCCCGTCGATTTCCGTTCGCCGGTCGCCTCTGCCCAGGTCAAATCGGCGGTCTTGCTGGCTGGATTGAACGCACCGGGCACGACACGGGTGATAGAAGAGCGACCGACGCGGGATCATACCGAACGGATGCTCGGCCACTTCGGGGCGCAAATTTCCGTCGAAGACGTGGCGGGCGGCGGAAAGACCGTCAGCCTGTGCGGACAGCCCGAACTGTCGGCCTGCGAAATCGTGGTGCCGGGCGACATATCGTCGGCCGCGTTTCCTTTGGTGGCAGCGCTTATTTCCGAGGGTTCGGCGGTCACCGTTCGCAATGTCGGGCTTAACGCTTTGCGCGACGGCTTGCTCGTTTCGTTGCGTGAAATGGGCGCGGAGATTCACGTTTCCAACCGGCGGGTTCAGGCCGGAGAGCCGGTCGGTGACATCGAAGTGACGACAAGCCAGATGAACGGAATCGACGTTCCGCCCGAACGCGCACCCTCGATGATCGACGAATACCCGATTCTAGCCGTGGCCGCTGCCTGCGCCCGGGGAACCACGCGCCTGCACGGTCTGGCCGAATTGCGGGTCAAGGAAAGCGACCGGCTGGCGGGTATGGCCGGGGGACTGGCCGCCTGCGGCGTGGACGTCGAAATTGACGGCGACAGCCTGATTATCAAAGGCGGCGGACGCCCGCCGAAAGGCGGCGCGACCATATCGGTCAACATGGACCACCGAATCGCCATGGCGTTTTTGGTGCTGGGCATGGCCACCAAAGAGCGAATCTGCGTCGACGACGGGGCTCCAATCGCCACCAGCTTCCCTGAATTCATAGATTTGATGAACGCTCTGGGCGCAAAAATATCCCAGGAAGAGGGACGGAAATGATCATCGCCATCGACGGCCCGGCGGCGTCCGGTAAGGGGACGCTGGCCCACCGAATTGCCGAACATCTCGATTTGGCCCTGCTCGACACAGGTTTGCTGTATCGCGCCGTGGGACTGAAAACCATACGCGGCGGAGCCGCGCCAGACGATATGGAAGCCGCCACGAAAGCCGCGGAAACACTGGACTTTAGCGAACTCAGCGACCCTGAGTTGCGCGCTGATGCCGCTGCCCAGGCGGCCTCGAAAGTGGGGGCTGTTCCGGCCGTCCGCCGGGCCTTGCTTGAATTCCAGCGCACCTTTGCATCCGACCCGCCCGAGGGCCGGCAAGGGGCCGTATTGGACGGCCGCGACATCGGCACCGTGGTCTGCCCCGACGCTGACGCCAAGATCTTCGTGAGTGCTTCAGTGGAAGTTCGCGCAGAAAGGCGTCTTAAAGAGTTGCGGGAGCGCGGGCTCGAAGCTATACATACCCGCGTTCTGCAAGAAATGAAGGAGCGGGATAATCGCGACGCTAGTCGTGCGGTTTCGCCACTCGAGCCGGCAGAAGATGCTTTCCTTCTGGATACGAGTGAGCTTGACCCCGACGAGGTCTTTACCGAGGCGTTGAATTTCATAAAGTCACGATGCCAATGTGATTAGGTTTTTGTCGTCGTGACAATGGGGTTTTGCGCTGCGGATTTTGTGCCGGGGATTTGGCGTCCGCCGATTCAGTGAAGGCAGAACAATCCAAGCATTCAATTGTTATAAAGACCGCCGGAGACAACCGGTCGGCCCGTAAAGAAATGAAAGTTAGAAAGGACAATAGGTTCTATGGTTGCCGAAATCACAAACACAGCGGGTGATGTGCCCGAAGCTCTTCTCTCAGAAAATTTCGCAGATCTTCTTGACGAGTCCCTAGGCCCCGACGGCTTTGAAGGCCGCGTGGTTACGGGTACCGTGATCGCCGTTGAAAACGACGTCGTGATGATCGACGTCGGTCTCAAATCGGAAGGTCGCGTTCCGGCCAAGGAATTTGCCTCTCCGGGTGTGCCGTCAACGCTTCAGGCGGGCGACACCGTTGACGTCTTCATCGAACGTTATGAAGACAAGGACGGTATGGTCCGGCTCAGCCGTGAAAAGGCGCGCCGCGAAGAAGCGTGGACCGAACTGGAGAAAGCCTTCTCCGACGGCCGCCGGGTCAACGGCGTTATCTTCCGCCGGGTCAAAGGCGGCTTTACCGTCGATCTCGCGGGGGCCGTCGCGTTCCTGCCGGGAAGTCAGGTCGATATTCGCCCGGTGCGCGACATCGCGCCCCTGATGGGCACGCCGCAGCCGTTCCAGATTTTGAAAATGGAACGCAACCGCTCGAACATCGTCGTGTCCCGACGCGCCGTGCTTGAAGAAGCCCGCGCCGAAGCCCGCGCCGAACTGGTTGCCAACCTCAAGGAAGGCCAGGTTCTCGAGGGCGTCGTCAAGAACATCACCGATTACGGCGCGTTCGTCGATTTGGGTGGTGTCGACGGTCTGCTGCATGTCACCGATATTGCGTGGCGGCGTATCAACCATCCCAGCGAAGCCTTGCAGATCGGCCAGTCGGTCAACGTGCAGGTTATCCGCTTCAACGCCGAAACCCAGCGCATCTCGTTGGGCATGAAGCAGCTTGAAGCCGATCCGTGGGAAGGTGTCGAGTCCAAGTACGCGGCCGGGGCCAAGTTCTCGGGCCGGGTCACCAACATCACCGACTACGGCGCGTTCGTCGAATTGGAGCCGGGCGTCGAAGGTCTGGTCCACGTTTCGGAAATGAGCTGGACCAAGAAAAACATCCATCCTGGCAAAATTATTTCAACCAGCCAGGAAGTCGAAGTCATGGTGCTCGACGCCGATCCGGAAAAACGCCGCATCAGCCTGGGCCTCAAGCAGTGCATGAACAACCCGTGGGACGCGTTCGCCGAATCGCATCCGGTGGGTTCGACCGTCGAAGGCGAAATCAAGAACATCACCGAGTTCGGTCTGTTCATTGGTCTTCCCGGCGAAATCGATGGCATGGCCCATCTCTCGGATCTTTCCTGGGAGAAAACGGGCGAGCAGGCCTTGGCCGAGTACACCAAGGGCGAAAACGTCGAAGCCAAGGTTCTCGACATCGACATCGAAAAAGAACGCATCAGTCTGGGCGTCAAGCAGCTTAGCGAAGATCCGTTCGAGGCAACGACGACGCAGCTCAAGCGCGGCGATGTTGTCACCTGCACCGTCTCCAAGGTTATCGATAACGGCCTCGAAGTTCGTGTCGCCGACGGTCTAATTGGCTTCATTCGCAAAAACGACCTTTCGCGTGACCGTGGCGAACAACGTCCGGATCGCTTCGCCAAGGACGAAAAGGTTGATGCCAAGGTCATGCAGATCGACCGCAGCAATCGCCGCCTGACCCTTTCGGTCAAGGCCCTGGAAATCCAGGAAGAAAAGAAGGCCATGGCCGAGTACGGTTCGTCCGATGCCGGTGCAAGCCTTGGCGATATCCTGGGAGCCGCCTTCGCTCAGAAGCGTGAGAAACAGGAAAAGGTCGAAGACAAGCCGGCCAAGAAACCCGCCAAGAAGAAAGCGGCGGTGAAAGCCGAAGAAAAAGCCGAAGCCGAACCGGCCGATAAGGCCGAGGAAGCGGCGGTCGAGGAAGCCCCGGCTGAGGAAGCCGCAGCTGAGGAAGCCGCAGCTGAGGAAGCCGCAGCGGAGGAGAAGCCCAAGGCCAAAGCCAAGCCGAAGGCCAAAGCCAAAGCCACGGCGACCAAGACCACGGCGGCAAAAGCCAAGACCACCAAGGCCAAAACCACCAAAGCCAAGGCCGAAGAAAAAGCCGAAGCCGAGGAAAAGGCCGAAGAGGCCGGGGACTCCTGATCGCCCAATGCGACGGTTTTCCCGATAAGTTGTTGAGACGACGGCGCCCAATGGGCGCCGTCCGACCATTGACGGAGATGGAATGTCTCTTGAAGCGGATCAACTGATTGACCGGCGTCGCCTGAAACGAAGGCTCGCCTATTGGCGGGTTTTCGGCATTGTGGCGGTGCTCGCACTCGTCATTGCCGTTGCCGGGCAGGTTTCGCCGTGGGTGGGGCGCGATTACGTCGCCTCTCTGAACGTCGAAGGCGTCATACTGGATGATCGCGCCCGCGACGCGGCCATAAGGTCTGTTGCCGAGGATGACGGCGCCAGGGCGCTTGTCGTCTACATCGACAGCCCCGGCGGCAGCGTGGTCGGCGGGGAAACCCTTTTCCTGGGCCTTCGCGCGGTCGCCGAAAATAAACCGGTTGTCGCCCTAATGGGCGATGTGGCCACCTCGGCGGGATACATGGCGGCGCTGGGCGCGGACCAGGTCTATGCGCGCACGGGGTCACTGACCGGCTCCATCGGCGTTATCCTGCAATCGGCGGACGTCACGGGGCTTCTTGAAAAACTGGGAATTAAGCCGGAATCGGTGAAAAGCGCGCCCCTGAAGGCGCAACCCAACCCCATGGAGCCCTTTTCGCCGCAGGCCCGTCAAGCCACCCGCGAGGTGGTTCTCGATGTTTTCGAACAGTTTGTCGATCTTGTCGCCGAACGCCGTGAACTTCCCCGCGACGAAGCCCTGAAGCTGGCCGATGGCCGGGTATTTACGGGCCGTCAGGCGAAGGCTTTGGGCCTCATCGACGCGTTGGGGGGCGAACCCGAAGCGCGAAAATGGCTGAAAGAAACCCACGGTGTCGGCGAATCGCTGCCGATGCGTAGCGTCAAGGTTGAGCGTGAAGACGGCGTTTGGCGTGAACTTTTAGAATCCTCTGTCGGAAAAACCGTGTTTTCTGAAAGACTTAGACTTGACGGCCTGATCTCGCTTTGGCAACCTGATATGTGGTGAACGCCTGCGGACGAGCAGGTGTGCGGGATTTTTCCATTTCCGGTGGACGATAGCCCGCAGAGAGTTGCATCTGGAAGGGATACGCGCCATGACAAAATCTGAATTGATTGCGCGCCTTGCGGAGGCCAATCCGCACCTCTACCACCGGGATGTAGAGCGGATCGTGACCACCATCTTCGAGGAGATCACGACCTCTCTTGCCGAAGGTGACCGGGTGGAACTGCGTGGATTCGGTGCGTTTTCCGTGAAGGAGCGTGGATCGCGGGTGGGACGCAACCCACGCACCGGCGATTCGGTCAGCGTACCGGCGAAATACATTCCGTACTTCAAAACCGGCAAACAACTTCGCCAAATTCTAAACGACTAAATTTTCGGAGCCTTTCCCCACGCTCCGCCCGGCCTTGGAAAGGACCCTCGCATTGCGGCTACTTTCGTGGATCATCATGGTGCCAGTTGCACTCGCGGTGATCAGTTTTTCCGTTAACAATCGCGGCTCAATCACCATCGACGTCTGGCCTGCGCCCTATAGCGTCGAGGTGCCGATTTTCGCCGTGGTTCTGGTCAGTGTTCTCGGTGGAATGGTTATCGGCGCGATTATCGCGTGGTTCTCGGGCGGAAGAACGCGCAGCCGGGCCAGAAGCAACGCGCGGCGGGCAAAAACGGCAGAACGCGAAGCCGTGGCGTTACGCGAGCAGGCAAGCGAGGCCGAAGCGGAAGAAACGCCCGCGCTGAAAGCCCTGCCGGGCCGCGTCGATCCCGCCTGAACCCGTCTGAACTCGTCTGGGACGAACCAGCTGGAAGGACGTATCATCCCCATGAACAACCCGATTTTCGTCGCCCTCGATACCCAGGACACCGATAGGGCCTTTGCCCTTTCCCATGCTCTGCAAGGCCTTGTCGGCGGCATCAAGCTGGGCAAGGAGTTTTTTACCGCCCAAGGCCCGCAAGGCGCGCGGCGTGTGTGCGAAGCCTCTGGCCTGCCGCTGTTTCTCGATCTGAAATTCCACGACATTCCCAACACCGTGGCGGGCGCGGTGCGCGCAGCGCTACCGCTGAAACCCTTCATGCTCAACGTCCACGCCGGCGGCGGCGCAGCCATGATGCGTGCAGCCGCCGACGCCGCGACCCTTACGGGCGCGGACCGCCCCCTGGTCATCGGCGTCACGGTTCTGACCTCGCTGGGTGACGACGAACTTGGCGCCATGGGCGTTTCGGGCACGGCGGCTGAGCAGGTCGTCCGCCTCGCCCGTCTGACACAGGACTGCGGCCTTGACGGCGTGGTCTGCTCGGCCCGCGAGATCACCGTGCTGCGCCAAGCCTGCGGCCCCGATTTCAAACTGGTCGTGCCCGGCATCCGCCCCGCCTGGTCCTCCACCGACGACCAGCGCCGCATTGTCACCCCGTCCCAGGCCCTCGCACTCGGCGCCGACTATCTGGTCATCGGACGCCCCATCACCGCCGCCACCGACCCCGCCGAAGCCGCCCAAAAAATCGCCGACGAGATTGCGGAAGCGGCATGACCATCCAAGTCAAGATTTGCGGATTGAATTCGCCCGAAGCTGTGGAAGCTGCCGTGGGGGGTGGCGCGGATTATGTGGGGTTTGTTTTTTTTGCCAAGTCGCCGCGTTTCGTGACGTCGCCCATTGCTGCCGAGTTGAGCAGCTTGGCGGGGTCGGAAATTCGCAAGGTCGGGCTTGTGGTTAATGCGGACGATGGGGAACTGGACGAGATCGTGGGCGTGGCGAAGCCCGATATGTTGCAGCTTCACGGCAAGGAAAGCCCCAAGCGCGTTTCCGAAATCCGAGCCAATTTTGGCCTGCCGGTGATCAAGGCGATTTCCATTGGTTCGGCGGGGGATGTGGTGCGTTCGCACGCTTATGAAAAAGCCGCCGACATGCTTTTGTTCGACGCCAAGCCGCCCGAAGCGTCGAACCTGCCGGGCGGCAACGCGGTTTCGTTTGACTGGCATTTGCTGGCTGCCGATAGCTGGGAAATCCCGTGGATGCTGGCGGGCGGGCTGGATGCAACGAACGTTAGGGACGCAGCGGAACAAAGCGGTGCGCGTGCGGTTGACGTTTCGTCCGGTGTCGAGGATAGTCCCGGCGTCAAAAACAGCGGCAAGATCGCCGAGTTCTTAAAGATTGCGAAGAAGATTTAGTGGGTTATGGAAAAACTGAACACCTACCGCTCCGGACCGGATGATCACGGGCATTTCGGCATTTACGGCGGTCGTTACGTTGCCGAAACGTTAATGCCGCTGATCCTGGACGTCGAACGCGCTTACAATGAAGCCTGCGACGATCCCGCCTTCGCCGCCGAAATGGGCGGTCATTTAAAGCATTACGTGGGCCGCCCCAGCCCGCTTTATTTCGCGCGGCGCATGAGCGAGAGGTTCGGTGGCGCTAAAATCTATTTCAAGCGCGAAGACCTGAACCACACCGGCGCGCACAAAATCAACAACTGCATTGGCCAGATTCTGCTGGCCCGGCGTATGGGCAAAACCCGCATCATCGCCGAAACCGGGGCCGGGCAGCACGGCGTCGCCACAGCCACCGTGTGCGCACTGTTCGATATCCCGTGCGTCATCTACATGGGCCAGACCGATATCGAACGTCAGGCTCCCAACGTGTTTCGCATGAAAATGCTGGGGGCCGAGGTGCGCTCGGTGACATCGGGTTCGGCAACCCTCAAGGACGCCATGAACGACGCCCTGCGCGACTGGGTGTCGAACGTGGACAGCACCTACTATCTGATCGGCACCACCGCCGGGCCGCACCCGTTCCCGGCCATGGTGCGAAACTTTCAATCGGTCATCGGCGAGGAAGTGCGCGAGCAAATTCTGGAACAGGAAGGGCGGCTGCCCGACACCCTGGTCGCCTGCATCGGCGGCGGCTCCAACGCCATGGGTTTGTTTCACGCATTTCTGGACGATGCCGACGTACGCATCATCGCCGTCGAAGCGGCGGGCGAAGGCATCGAGACGGGCAAGCACGCAGCCAGCCTGAGCGCAGGCAAGGCGGGCGTATTGCACGGCAACCGAACCTATCTTCTGCAGGACGAGGACGGCCAGATAAACGAGGCCCACTCGGTTTCCGCCGGGCTGGATTATCCCGGCATCGGGCCTGAGCATTCGTGGCTGTTCGATTCCGGGCGGGTCGAGTACGTGTCCATCACCGATGACGAGGCGCTCGACGCCTTTCATATGTGCACGCGGCTGGAGGGGATCATACCGGCCCTCGAATCGTCCCACGCCATCGCCCACGTGGCCAAAATCGCGGGCGGATTAAGCCCCGACAACCTGCTGGTTCTCAACCTCAGCGGACGCGGCGACAAGGACTTGAATACCGTAGCCGAATTGGCGGGGGTGGAGATATGAGTGCCCCCAAGCGAATCGAAAAACGTTTTGCCGCCCTCCGGGCTTCCGGACGCGCCGGTCTGGTGACGTTCCTGACGGCGGGCGATCCCGATCCGGCAACGTCGGCGGCCATTGTCGAGCGGCTTCCCGCCGCAGGCGCGGACCTGATCGAACTGGGCATGCCGTTCAGCGATCCCATGGCCGACGGTCCGGCCATCCAGTTAAGTTCACAGCGCGCGCTTGCCGCGGGGATGAATGTCCAAAAAACCCTGGATATGGTGGCGAATTTTCGCAAATCCGACGACGACACGCCGATTATCCTCATGGGATATTTCAATCCCGTTTACGCGTTTGGCGTTGACCGGTTTGTCAAAACGGCGGCCAAGGTTGGCGTCGACGGCCTGATTATCGTCGACCTGCCGCCCGAGGAAGAAGCCGATCTTTGCCTGCCCGCGCAGGCCGCCGGGATCGATTTTATTTTCCTGACGGCGCCGACCACCGATGAAGAACGCCTGCCGAGGGTTCTGGCCAATGCCAGCGGTTTCGTCTATTACGTGTCGATAACCGGCATCACCGGAACCGCGTCGGCAGCCGCCTCGGCGATTGAAGACGCGGTTTTGAGGCTGCGCCGGTTTACGCCGTTGCCCATCGCGGTCGGGTTTGGAATCACCACGCCTGAACAGGCCGCCGAAGTGGCGGCGGTGGCGGATGCCGCGGTGGTTGGTTCGGCGCTGGTTAATCTGGTGGCCGGAAATCTGGATACCGACGGTGTTGCGAAACCGACGTTGAAGGACGAAGTATTGACGAAGGTAAAAGATTTGGCGCGCGGCGTTGCCGCAGGCCGACGTGAAGGGGCCGAATAATGAATTGGCTAAAGAACTGGGCCCGGCCCAAACTGCGCGAACTGGTTGGGCAAAAAGAGGTTCCGGAAAACCTCTGGCACAAGTGCACAAGCTGCGAGCAGATGATTTTTCACCGCGATCTCGCGGTCAATCTGCGCGTTTGTCCCCACTGCGGCCATCACATGCGCCTGGATGCCAAGGAACGCCTGGAAATGCTGTTCGACGACGGCGATTTCCAAACCATCGAACTGCCCGAACCCATCACCGATCCGCTGAAGTTCCGCGACCAGAAACGCTACACCGACCGACTGCGCGACGCCCGCGGCAAAACCGGTGTGCGCGACGCCCTTAGCGTGGCCCACGGCAAGATGGGCGGCATGAACGTGGTGGTCGCCGCCTTTAATTTTTCATTCATGGGCGGGTCCATGGGAATGGCTGTCGGCGACGGATTGTTGGCGGCGGCGCGGCTGTCCGTGGTTCAGGACGCGCCCTTGATTGTTATTCCGTCATCGGGCGGCGCGCGCATGCAGGAAGGCATTCTTTCGCTGATGCAGATGGTGCGCACGACCATTGCGGTGGACGAGGTGCGCGACGCCGGGCTTCCCTACATCGTGGTGCTGACCGACCCGACCACCGGCGGTGTTTCGGCTTCCTTCGCCATGCTGGGCGACATCACCGTGGCCGAGCCCAACGCCATTATCTGTTTTGCCGGCGCACGGGTTATCAAGCAGACCATCCGGGCCGAATTGCCCGAGGGGTTCCAGCGGTCCGAATATCTGTACGATCACGGCATGATCGATATCGTGGCCGAACGCCATGAATTGCGCGACACGCTTGTTCGCATCATCGACGTGCTGCGCAATCCGGGACCGTCCGCCGATGTGGTGTCGATGCCGGTTACCGACGAGCCGGAAATCGAAGCCGAAGTGGTGGCCGATATCGAGGGCGAGGTCGAAATCCTGCCTCCGGAACCGGCAGCGGACACAAAGGACAAATCCCCTGAACTCTGACGTTATCCTTGAACGTCTGACGAAGCTGCATCCCAAGCTGATCGACCTTTCGCTGGAACGGGTCGAGGCATTGCTGGACGATCTTGGCCGTCCGCATGAAAATTTGCCGCCGGTCGTCCATGTGGCGGGCACCAACGGCAAGGGCTCGGTCATTGCGTTTCTGCGGGCCATCCTCGAAGCCGCCGGTTATCGCGTGCACGTCTTCACGTCGCCACATCTGGTTCGTTTCAACGAACGCATTCACGTTGCGGGCACCGAAATTTCGGACGAAGCGCTGTGCGCGCTGCTGGAAGAATGCGAAACCGTCAATGCGGGCCGTCCCATCACCTTTTTTGAGATCACCACGGCGGCGGCCATGCTCGCCTTTGCGCGCACGCCCGCCGACATCACCTTGCTGGAAACCGGGCTGGGTGGGCGGCTCGATGCCACCAACACGGTCAAGAACCCGCTGCTGACGGCGATTACGCCGGTTTCCATGGACCATCAGAGTTTTCTGGGCAACACCATCGAGGAAATCGTCGGCGAGAAAGCGGGCATTATGAAGCCCGGCGTTCCCTGCGTGATCGCAGCGCAAACCCGAAAAGGCGCGCGCATCCTGCCCGCCAAGGCGAAAGAGGCCGGTGCGCCCGCGGTATCGGAAGGAAAGGATTGGTTCGTCCTCTCGCGCGCCGATGGCTTTACCTACAATTCGGGTGAAACGGTTCGCCGCCTGCCGCTTCCTGCGCTGGCCGGAAAACACCAGCTTCGCAACGCCGGGCACGCCATCGCCATCGCCGACCAATTGGAAGGGTTCGAGATATCCGACGACGCCATCGCCACCGGGCTGGGCGCGGCGCGTTGGCCCGCCCGCCTGCAACGTCTGACCACTGGCCCGCTTGCCCAACTGATGCCGGACGGCTGGGAGCTATGGCTGGACGGCGGCCACAATCCAGCCGCCGGAAAAGTCCTGGCCGACCACACCCGTGGCTGGCGCGGCACACCCCTGCATCTGGTCATGGCCATGATGACGGGCAAAGACCCCATCGGGTTTCTCAAACCACTGGAATCGGTGGTTTCGTCCCTTCACGGCATCGCCATCCCCAATGAGCCCGGAACCCTGCCTGCGGAAAAAGCAGCCCTGGCGGCGCAATACGTGGGAATTGAAGCAACAACCGCCGACACCGTCGACGCGGCCATTCGCGACATTATCGGAAACAGTGAAACACCGGCCCGCATCCTGATCTGCGGATCGCTTTATCTCGCCGGACACATACTTCGCGACAATAGCTAGTCGGCTTTTTCGACCCGCAGCACCGTTCCTTCGACGTCGGTCACGCGGACCTTGGTGCCGGCGTCGAAATCTTCTCCGGATATTTTCCAGCTGGTGTCGTCGACCCTGATCTTGCCCATGCCGTTGACCATTTTTTCGTCAACGGTGAAGACGCGGCCAACGTACTGTTCGCCCCGGCGGTTGAGGGTCGGGTGATCGGTTTCGGTGGGCCGCGAGCGCAGCCACAAACGTCCGCTGATGACGCTCACCACCGATAGAGCGGCAAAAATAAGCACCTGTGACTGCCAGCTCAGGGTATCGACGGCCAGCAGGATAAGCCCCGTAAGGATGGCGGCGATGCCCATCCACAGGAACACCACGCCGGGCGCGGCCATCTCGACGATGGCCAGAACGATGCCCAGAATAAGCCAGTGCCAGAAGGTCGCCTGTTCCAGATATTCCATGACAGCGCCCTACTCTTTACCTTCCCACGGACCAGCTTTGGGGGCCGAACCGCCCGATCCACCCTTGCCGAACGCTTCCCTGGCGATCTCGGCGATGCCGCCGACGGTGCCGATCAGGCTGGTCGCTTCCAGCGGCAGGAAGATGACCTTCTGGTTGCGGGCCGACGCGATGCCTTGCAGGGCGTCGGTATATTTCTGGGCGACAAAGTAGTTGATGGCCTGCACGTCGCCGCTGGCGATGGCTTCAGACACCATGCTGGTCGCCTTGGCTTCGGCTTCGGCTTCACGTTCACGGGCCTCGGCGTCCCGATAGGCGGCTTCGCGGCGGCCTTCGGCTTCAAGGATCGCTGACTGCTTCTCGCCTTCAGCCTTGAGAATTTGCGATTGCCGCAGGCCTTCGGCTTCGAGAATGTTGGCGCGCTTTTCACGTTCGGCCTTCATCTGGCGGCCCATGGCCTCGACCAGATCGCGCGGCGGCGAAATGTCCTTGATTTCAACGCGGGTAACCTTGACGCCCCACGGCGTCGTCGCTTCGTCAATGACGGTCAGAAGCTGGGCGTTGATCTGATCGCGCTTTGACAACAACTCGTCCAGATCCATGGAGCCCATGACCGTACGAATGTTGGTCATGGTCAGATTGAGCGTCGCCAGTTCAAGCTGGCGAACCTCGTAGGCGGCCATGGCGGCGTCGACAACTTGAAAGAAGATAACGCCGTCCACGGTGATCATGGCGTTATCCTTGGTGATGACTTCCTGTGACGGAACGTCCAGCACCTGTTCCATCATGTTCATCTTGGCGCCGATCTTGTCGATGACCGGAACGATCAGATGCAGGCCCGGCGTCAGGGTCCGGGTATACCGCCCGAAACGCTCGACCGTGTATTCATAACCTTGCGAGACGGCCTTGACGCCCAGAAGGACGATAACCACCGCGAAGATCAGGACGGCGATCACAAAAATCGAAAATTCGGAAATAGGCATCATATGGCTCCCAGGAAAAAAACGGCTTTCCTGAATACCATTTGCGCTAGAGCCTGTCTTCCCTATTCGGAACCGCTGAGACGCCGTATCCGGTCTGCTGACAAGAAAGGGAACGGGCTGCGATGCCGGCGCATCGCAAGCGTTTCCTGACGCAGATCAGCGGGCCGGATACGGCGCCTGAGGCCGCTTTTGCGGGTCTCCCGCGTCGTCGAAACGCTTGATGATGCGCCGCATCACCGGCGCGCCCTCTCCTATCGGGAGACCCGCAAAAGCGATCTCAGTGATTCCGAATAGGAAAGACAGGCTCTAGTTGTTTTCCAGCGATTGCGCGGGCGGTGGCAGATCGCCAGCCGCCAGATCTGCTGCCGGGGTTTCCTCGCCAAGCTGGATTTCGTCGATTCGCTCGGCGCGCTTGATCACCTTGTCCGTCGAGATGCGGATCTGGCGAATGTCTTCCGCCGTCTGGTCGAAATGCTGGTTCAGCCGTCCGACCCGCTTGTCGAGCCGTTCGACATCGTCCAGCAGGGTCAGGACCTCGGTCTGGATAACGCCCGCCTGCTCGCGCATGCGCGCATCCTTGAGAACGGCGCGCACCGTATTGAGGGTGGCCATTAGCGTGGTTGGCGACACGATCCACACCCGGCGGCGATAGGATTCTTCGATGACGTTGCCGAAATTGGCATGAAGTTCGGCGTAAACGGCCTCGCTGGGCAAAAACATCAGGGCCGATTCGGCGGTTTCGCCGGGAATGACGTACTTTTCGGAAATGGCTTTCACGTGCCGGATGACGTCGGCGCTGAACGCGCGGCTGGCCTGCACCTTTTCCGCATCATCAGCGGCATTGCGTAACGCCCGATAGCTTTCCAGCGGGAACTTGGCGTCCAGCGCGATCGACCCCGGCGGGTTGGGCAGTTTCAGCAGGCAATCGACCCGCGATCCATTGCCCAGCGTGACCTGAAAGTCATAGGCCGAAGGCGGCAACGCGCCGACCACGATATCCTGAAGCTGGATTTCGCCGAACGCTCCGCGCGCCTGCTTATTGGAAAGAATATCCTGCAGGCCGACCACCTGTTGCGAAAGATCGGTGATTTTCTGCTGGGCGCGGTCAATGACCGCAAGCCGGGAATGGAGGTCTTTCAAGGTCTCGCCGGTTTTTTCGGTCTGTTCGGCGAAGCTGTCCCCTAAGCGTTTGTTCAGCCCGTCAAGGCGTTCGTTAAGGCCGGTCTGCGTCTGCTGCAGGCGGCCCCCCAGCTCGTTTTGGGTGGCCATCAGCTTTTCGGCGATCTCGCTCAAATCGGAAATGCGCGACGCCGCTTTGGCGCGCCGCCGTTCCGCTCTTAGCCACAGGATAAAGACAAGAAAAACGACAACGCCGATACCGACCGGCGCCATTGGACCGATCTGTGCCATAAAAACGTCAAGATTTTCCATATGCTCGATTGACCTCCCGGACAGCACCTTGCACAAGGTTGCGGGGAAACGCAAACTTGCACTTTGGAAACCCTTACCCGAAAACGGACGGAGAGAACTATGCGCTTCATCACACCTGCTATCGTTTTCGCCGTCCTGATAACGGGCGCTGCAAACGCCGAAACGGCCATAACGCCGGAACAGCGAACCGGTGTCGCCTTGACCCTATATTCCGACGGTTTTGGGTTGATCAAGGACCGGCGAACGGTTGCGCTGTCCAGCGGCGCCAATACGCTGGCCTTCGAAGGTGTCAGCGCCAAGATGACGCCATCGAGCGCGCTGGTGCGGGCCGGGTCGGGTTTTCGCGTGCTTGAGCAGAATTTCGAGTTTGACCTGATTTCGCCCAAAAACCTTTTGCGACGCTCGGTCGGCAAGACGGTGCGCGTCATTCGCACCCATCCGACCACCGGCGAGGACCAAATCGAAACGGCGCACGTTCTAGCCACCGAACAAGGTGTGGTGCTGCGTATAGGCAATCGCATCGAAACCGGCGTTCCGGGCCGTCTGGTTTTCGATTCCATACCCCAGGGCCTGCGCGCACAGCCCACCTTGTTGCTGGAAGTGGACAGCAATAAGGCGCAAACCCGCGACATCGAACTGAGCTATCTGACCGAAGGGCTGGGCTGGCGGGCCGAATACGCCGCCGAAATCGATGCAAGCGGCAAGACCCTTGATCTCAGCGCCTGGGCGTCGCTTTCCAATAACACCGGCACGGCGTTCACCAACGCTCACGTGCAGTTGGTTTCCGGCGACGTAAAGCGCGAACGCGAGACCCGGCAACTGGCCTTCAAGGGGCGCGCCATGATGGCTGAAGCGGCAGCCGCGCCCATGGCCCAGGAAGCCATCGGCGATTTGCACCTGTATTCGCTGCCCCGCGCCGTCACCCTGAAAAACCGGCAGACCAAGCAGGTCGCCTTGCTGTCGGCGGCGGGCGTATCGGTTAGCCGCGCCTATTCCCATGATCGCTGGATTTCCGAACGGGGTCCGCAGATCAAACCGGCCAAGCCGGTGATCTTCCGTCCGAACGTTTTTCTGAAAATCGACAATTCCAAGTCAAACGGCCTCGGTGCTTCGCTGCCCGCCGGACTGGTGCGTGTTTATGAACGCGATAGCGGCGGAAAAATCCAGTTTGCCGGCGAACAAGGCATCGGCCACGTTGCAGCGGATGAAAAGATGTCGCTGGAATTGGGCAAGGCCGTCGACATCGGCATTACCTTTGAGCAAACGGCGTTCACCACGGCGGACCTGCCCAAACGGACCTTCGAAGCCGCCTTCAAGATTGAACTGACCAATGCCAAGGGCAAACCCGTCACCGTCCGTCTGGTCGAAAAATTTAATGGAAGTACGAAAATTCTGTCGGAAAGCATTCCACACAAAGAATTCAGCGGAGCCGCCGCCGTTTGGGCGATTGACGTTCCGGCAGGTGGGAAAAGCGCACTGACTTACCGGGTACGGGTGTCACGACCCCGCTAACGGGCAATCTTTGCCTTGACGGCGGGGCGATCAGGCAATATCTCGACGGTGCAATTTCAACCGCGTAGCGCTGTCTTCATATGTCTGTTCTGCCCATTCTGATCGCCCCCGACGCGCGCCTCAAGGCGACGAGCGAACCCGTCGATGCCGTCGACGGGGAAATCCGCCGTCTGATGGACGATCTGCTCGAAACCATGAAGTCCGCCGATGGCATCGGGCTGGCAGCGCCGCAGGTCGGCGTGACCAAGCGCGTCATTGTCGTAGCCGCACCCCGAGGGGAAGAAGACAACGACGGCGAGGGCCGCTCGAAAGACCCGCTGTGCATGGCCAACCCCGAAATCGTCTGGGCGTCGGACGACATTGAACCACATGAGGAAGGCTGCCTGTCCCTGCCCGAACATTTCGCCGAGGTGAGGCGCCCGGTGAGCGTTCGCGTACGTTATCTGGACCGCGACAACGAAACCCGCGAGATCGAGGCTGACGGCCTTCTGGGGACCTGCATCCAGCATGAGATGGATCATCTGGAAGGCGTCTTGTTCGTTGATCACATTTCAATGCTGAAACGAAAAATGATCTTGCGCAAACTGGCCAAGGACAAGCGCTTGAACGGCGCCGCCTAGTGGATGAAAACGGGAGAACGGACGTGAAACTCGACCATATCGATATCGCCTTTCAGGGAAGCGAAGATTACCGGCTTCCGCGCATGGTTCCGGTCGAGCAGCGCTTTCCCGATGATGCCATTGTTGATGCGAGCGCCGCGGTCCGCGAAACCCTGGCGGCCTTGCCCCAGTCGGATGTGGCTGGAAAACGCATCGCCATAACTGCGGGAAGCCGGGGCATTCCCCACATTGTTGAAATCCTGCAAGGCGTCATCGGCCAACTGATCGAATGGGGTGCCGAGCCTTTTCTCATTCCGGCCATGGGCAGCCACGGCGGGGCCACCGCCGAGGGGCAATTGGAAGTGCTGGACGGCTACGGCATCACCGAGGAAAGCATGGGTGTGCCGATCCGCTCGTCCATGGAGGTCGTTGAAACCACCTCGGTCGAGGGGGTGCCCTTGTATTGCGACAAGCACGCCCATGAAGCCGACGGCATCGTGATTATCAATAAAATCAAGGCCCACTCCAACTACAAGGGCGACTACGAGAGCGGCCTGTGCAAGATGATGGTCATCGGTCTGGGCAAGCACAAAGGGGCAGCGATGTTCCACTCGTTGGGCTTCGCGCGTTTCGCCGATATCGTTCCCAAGGCAGCCACGGAACAACTGAAAAAATTGCCGGTCGTTTTCGCCATGGGACTGGTTGAAAACGCCTATGGCGGGCTGGCCGTTATCGAGGCCATGCCCGGCGAAAAGATGGTGGCGCGCGAAAAGGAACTGCTGGTTCAGTCCAAGGCGGTCATGGGCAAGTTCCTGATGTCGTCCATTGACTTTTTGATCGTCGACGAAGTGGGCAAGAACATCAGTGGTCAGGGCATGGACCCGACCGTTACGGGCCGCGCGTCATCGGGCCTGCCCGGTTTCATCGCCCCGCCCATCGAGCGCATCGTCGTGCGCGACGTGGTCGCCGAATCCCACGGCAACGCCGCCGGGATTGGAGTCGCCGATCTGATTACGCTGAACCTTTTCAACAAGCTAAACCTCGGCGCCATGTACACCAACGGCATTACGGCGCGAAATCTGGAAGGGGCGCGCATTCCGGTGGTCGTCAATTCCGACCGGCAGTCGCTGGATGTGGGCCTGTTCGCGTGCTTCGGCGTCAATCCCGAAACGGCCCGCATCGTGCGCATCCGCAACACCAAGAAACTGCAGAAAATCTGGATGTCCGAACCCTATCTGGCCGAGATCGAGGGCGACGACAGGTTCACGGTTTTGGGCGAGCCGCAGGAAATGGCCTTCGACGCAGCCGGCAACTTTATCGACTGATCGTCTACAAGAAAGGCGCTTCGGGCAACGGCACCAGAAGGGCCTTGGCGAACAGCAGGTAGAACCCGCTGACCACGGCCAGACAGATGATCGGGTACAGGATCAGGCGCTGGCGTGTCCATTGCTCGTACATGGCAAACACCATGATCGTGGCGAAGGCAAAAATCCCGGCAATGACGAACCCGGTGTAGGGCATCATGAAGGCGGAACCCAGCATGGAAACGACAAGCCCGATACGGCGGAACGTGGAACCACGTTGGGCCGCAGTTTTTCCGCCTTCGGGGGCTTTGATGAAGTTCCACACGATATAGAACAGCGAAAACCCGATCAAAAAGATGGCCACGGTTCGCGGAAAGACGTAACTGTCCGAATCGACCATACTGGTCGTATCCCAAATCGCTATAGCGCCCACCAGAACGAAAATCGCGGCAACGACCATGCCGCCCAGATCACGGTTTCCGTCGTTACCCATTGTTACCGTTTCTCCCTAATTTGATGCGCTTGGCGACAAGCGGGTAGAAAAGCGAAAGCAGGATGAAGGCGATGATACCCAGCGAAATGGGCCGGCCGAAGAACATCACGCCCAACTCGTCGGTGGCGGCCCCGATGGTCCACGCCTGCACGAAACCCTGTTCGGCGATGCGGCTTAAGATTAAGCCCAGCACGATGGGCGAAGGCGTAAAGCCGAAACGGCCCAAAATCCAGCCCATGACACCCAGCAAAATCATGATGATCACGTCGGAAACGCTGTTGCGGATGGAGTAGGACCCGATGATGGTCATGAACGCCACCGTCGGCACCAGCATCGACTTGGGCACCGAAACGATGGTCTTGTAGGCGTAGCGGCCAATCAACAGCCCGGTGGGAAGCATCAAAAGCGTCGCCAGAAACAGGCCGTAAATAAAGGTATAAACGATGGAGCCTTCGCCGCTGGTAAACAGCTGCGGACCCGTGCGAACGCCCTGAACCAAAAGCGCGCCCAGAACCACGGCATCGGGCGGCGTGCCCGGAATGCCCAATACCAGGGTCGGAATAAAACCGCCGCCGACGGTCGCGTTATTGGCCGATTCGGTGGCTTGAATGCCCTCAGGCTCGCCGGTGCCGAAATGCTCGGACCGCTTGGAAGAGCGCCGGGCTTCGGAATAGGCGACCAGTCCGGCAATCGAGCCGCCGGCGCCCGGAAGGATGCCGACCAGGGTGCCGATGACGGCGCTGCGCACTAAATTGAATTTAGTCCGCCACGAAATTTTCAGGGCTTCCATAAACCGGATGCCACGCGATTCGCCCACTTCCAGATGGCGCGCTGGCGTGGCCACCAGATCCATCAAAACCGGAATGCAATAAAGGCCGATCAAAGCCGATACGAGTTCGATACCACCCAGCAAGGTTTGACTGCCGAAGGTGAAGCGGATGTCGGCGCTGACTTCGGCAACCCCGATGCACGAAAGCAACAGGCCGAAGCTGCCGCCGATCAGGCCCTTCATCAAACTGCCCTCGGAAAGCGCCGCGATCAGGGTCAATCCGAACATGGCCAGCCAGAAATATTCGACGGGACCGAAGGCCAGCGCAACAGCGGCCAATGGCGGGGCAAGGCCCAGCAAGAAAGCCGCACCGACCATCCCGCCGACGACGGAGGCGATGCAGGCCAGGGTTACGGCCAGGTCGCCGTCCCCGCGTTTGGCCATGGGGAAGCCGTCGAAGGTCGTCGCAATAGCCGACGGCGTACCAGGGGTGTTCAACAGGATGGCGGAATAAGCACCGCCGTAGATGGCTCCGGTATAGATGGCGCCCATGAGAATGAGCGCACTGGCCGGTTCCATGGAGAAAGTAAGGGGAACCAGTACGGCAATTGCCATTGTCGCGGTGAGCCCGGGTAAAGACCCGATCACAGTACCGGCGATAACCCCGCCCAAAGCGATAGCGATATGAAACGGGGTTATCGCCGCAAATAGAAAGTCAATTCCGGGCATTTGTTATTATTCCGCTTTTATGGTGCGTACCGGTTCCCTCAGGTTCTACTTGATCACGCCCGCGACTTTGGCGGCGGCCGTGGCTTCCTTCGTGGCTTTCGCCATGAAAGCGTCCAGTTTCGGACCATAAGGCGCGTCAACTAGGGCGAAACCGTTTTCCGTCATTTTCTTGCGGAAGTCCGGATCCTGGTTGATGGCGTCGATCGCCTTGGCCAACGTTTTGCGGGTCTCCTCGGAAGCGGATTTCGGAACCGCGATGCCGCGATAGGCGCCGCTGACCAGATCAAAGCCTAGCTCCTTGAACGTCGGAACGTCGGGGAACTTCGGATGGCGTTTTTCCATGGCGACGGCCAACATGCGCGTGCCCTGGTATTTGGCCGGAACCGTCGAATAGCCCCACTGGCCCTTGACCTGCTTGCCGAGAAGCGCGGTCACCGAAGCGCCGGTGCCCTTGAACGCAACGTAGGTGGTCTTGACACCGGCCATGTCGTCAAAACGAACCTGCGCCAGATGGTTGGCGGTGCCCTTGCCGGAACCCGAGAACGTCAGCTTGCCGGGATTGGCCTTGGCGTAGGCGATCATGTCCTTGAGCGTCTTGAACGGGCTGTCGTCGGTGACGACAACGGCGTCAGGCGTGTAATGGAACATATAAACGTTGGTGATGTCCTTGGTCTTGAAACCAACGTCTTTCTGCAAAGGCTTGACGACGATATGGGGCAGGTTGGTGCCCATGATCGTATAGCCGTCACCCTTCATCTTGTTGAGCTGCGCCCAGGAAACGGCTCCGCCGCCGCCCGGCTTGTAGGAAATCACAAGGTTTTGGCCGAACAGTTTTTTGAAGAACGGCTCCTGGAAACGGGCCGTAATATCGGATTCACCACCCGGACCGAACGGGATGATGTAGTTGACGGGTTTTTCGGGGAATTCAGCCTGTGCAATGGCGGTAAGCCCGAAGGTTGCCGCGACCACTGCCGCGGCGGACGTAAGAACGATCTTGCCGAAAGATTTCATCATTTCCTCCTCAGTGAAAAACCTTTGTCTCTGTCGGGGGCTCATTTAGCGGCCCTCAATTCAGAGACGTTACCTTAAAACAATTCGGGCCGCCCCCTTTTTTGGGTGGCGGCCCGTTTCGTTGATTAGGCGCTGCGATAAAGTTTGGTCATCACGAATTCGCGATGGCCCAACGCCTCGGCGGCGGTGAAGCGGCCATTGGCCGTCCGGATCGCCATGTCGATCAGTTTGTCACCCGCCTGATCCAGGTTCATCTCGCGACGCAGA
>JABGRG010000066.1 GCA_018648445.1 Rhodospirillales bacterium
AACCCTCCGTTACGCAATTAACTCAATCTGTTCCATAGGCGCTGACGTCACACAATTTGTTGCGACGGAAAACACGCCCAATCAATAACGCAAATATGGAGTGAAACGGATGAGTACAATCGCGGAAACTAAGTCAGTTGTTCTAGTATCCGGAGCGAATGGTGGTATCGGTTCTGCTGTAGCGCGCGAAATGATGGCCGCGGGCTACTGCGTTAGCTTGGGTGACATGGACGTCAACGCCCTCACAGAAACGTATGGGCCACAAAGCGACGACCGGATTCACGCAGAATATGATGCGTTAAAGCGCGAAAGCTCCCAACGTTGGGTAGATGATACGATTGCGAAATTTGGCCGAATAGATGCCTTGATCAATTGTTCCGGCTCGGCGGAACGGGTCACGCTCTTCGACGACAACGAAGAGGCCCTCGACCGGCTATGGGAGATCAATGCCAAAGGTCCGTTGCGGCTAACCCGCCAATGCCTGCCCTATTTGGAAAAGAGCGGGCGGGGCCGGGTCATCAATTTGGTCTCCCTGGCGGGCAAGCGCGTAAAGAATACCGCCGTTGGATACGCGATGACAAAGTTTGCCTTGCTGGGTGTCACCCACAGTATCCGCACCGTGACCTGGGACAAGGGAATACGCGCGACCGCAATTTGCCCCGGCTGGGTCCGCACTCCGATGAGCACTCACTGCCAAACATTAGAAAGAGAGGATATGACCCAGCCAGAAAACGTGGCCGAACTGGTGCGTACAGTCATTGAACTCCCGAACAACGCAGCGATCGGCGAATTACTGATCAATTGCGAGTTCGAGGACGTATTCTGAACTTTCCCTGCCCCGAAACTGTTCGGCAAATTCATCGAAGGGCCTTGTCAGAGGAAACCGGTTGAGCGTCAAAAGCTCGTTTCGTAACGTCCTCGGACGAGAAATCCCTTTCGATACTTCAAGACTTCGCCCGATGTGATCCGCCCGGCTGTTTTGCCTCAGGGCATGCCTGCCTGCCCTGAGGCAAAACAGCCGGGATTTTCTCATGCCTGGCGGTCCAACGTTGGGGGCAAGTTCAAACGCGCCAAAACTCTTAATCAATCCGGACCACTTTCAGGGGGTCAGGTCCGGTGTAAACGGAGGACTTAAAATCCCTCGGCTTTAAGCCTTGTCGGTTCAAGTCCGACCGCCCGCACCAACTTTTGCCTATCCTTCCCAACCAGAGCAGTTCTCCCCAGTAAACCTGCGTCCTCCGGCCAACTTTCCCACTGGCGTGCCGCCTCGTTGCCGGTATGCTGGAAAAGGGTTTGGCGTGATTAGCTCAGGGGCGCGGAGATGCCGGTGAAGTCTGTTCTTGAAGGGTACAAAATTCTTGATTGCAGTATCGCCATGTCGGGGCCGTTTGCGGCGCAGCGGCTGGGGGATTTGGGGGCCGAGGTTATCAAGGTCGAGCCGGTAACCGGCGAGTGGCAGCGCCACGTTGCCGCCGGGGGTGCGAGGGGCAATGAAATCAACGTTTCCTTCATGTCCCTTAACCGCAACAAGAAGAGCATCGCGGTTGATCTGAAGGCGGCGGACGGCAAGCAGGCCCTTTACGATCTGGTCAGGGACGCCGACGTATTCTTGCAAAACTACCGGCCCGGCGTGGCCGGGCGGCTGGGCGTCGATTACGAGACCTTGAAGGCCATCAATCCGAAGCTGATTTACGTGTCCATATCGGGCTACGGCGAGGACGGGCCTTATGTTCAGCGGCCCGGTCAGGACTTGTTGCTGCAGGCCATGAGCGGGGCCATGCTGAGCACCGGGCGCGAGGGCGAACCGCCAAGTCCGTCGGGCCAGTACATCGTCGACGCCGTTGCCGCTTCGACCGCCTTTGAAGCGGTGCTGGCCGCCCTGTTGCACCGCGAACGGACGGGCGAGGGGCAGGCGGTTCGCGTCAACATGCTGGACGCCATCGTCACCTTGCAAATGCAGGAATTGTCGGTCTATCTGGCGGGAGTCGAGCAAAAACGAAGTGCCGAGCCCCACGCCCATGTTTACATCCGCGCGCCCTACGGCGTGTTTGAAACGAAAAGCGGTTTCATGGCCCTGGCCTTTCCTAAAATGAAGGATCTGGGCGACGTGTTCGACGAGCCGCGTCTGTCGGGGATGGACGACGAAATTGACACGTTCGTCCGCCGCGACGAGATTTTCTCCATTTGCCGCGACCATCTGAAAGCCAGAACCACCGACGAATGGATCGAGCTTTTTGCCCCCTATAACATCTGGGCGGGGCCGGTTTACGGATACGCCGATCTGCTGGCCGATCCGCAGATCGTTCATAACGGCACGTTCTTGTCCTATGACCATCCGACCGAAGGCAAGGTGACGGCCCCCGCGTTCCCCTACCAATTCAGCGAAACACCGGCCAGCGTGCGGTACGGAGCACCCGTGGTCGGCCAGCATACGCGCGAGGTGTTGGCCGACATCGGCTACGATGCCGCCACCATCGAGCGGCTCATGAGCGACGGCGTGATTAAGGAAACAACGGTATGATTATCTTCGATACGACGACCCACCCGCACATCGCACTCATCACCATAGACCGCCCCGAAAAATACAACGCCATGACGCCGGACATGGCCCAGCAGTTGATCGAAGCGGTCACGGCCATCGACGCCGACGACAATATCCGCGTGGCCGTCATCACCGGAACCGGAGCCAAGGCGTTTTGTTGCGGCTCCGACATTGAAACGCTGGACGACTACGCCACGCCCTGGGAGTTCAGAAACCGCACCGATTATTGCGATGCCCTGCGCGCCATGCGCAAACCGATCATCGCGGCGGTTAACGGCTATGCGCTGGGCGGCGGGCTGGAACTAACCCTGATCTGCGACATACGAATTGCCGCGGCCAACGCCAAATTCGGCGCGCCCGAGATCAAGCTGGGATGGGTCGGCGGCGGTGGCATGGTCCCGTTTTTGATGAATTCCGTGGGCCAAAGCAACGCCGCGACCATGATCTTTACCGGCGATCCCATCACGGCTGAAAAGGCGCTGGCGTGGGGCTTGATATCCCAAGTGGTGGAGCCGGACGCGCTTATGGACAGCGCCCTCGAACTGGCCGCAACGATCGCTGCGCGTGCGCCCATCGCCGCCCAATGCGGCAAGGCCTACCTGCGGGCCGCCCAGTCCATGCCCCTGGAAGATGCCATCCGCTACGAGCGCGACCTGCAAGCCGTGTGCATGGCCACCGAAGACGCCACCGAAGGCCGCACCGCATTCAAGGAAAAACGCGCCGCTAAGTTCGTCGGGCGGTAAAAGCTGTGCTATGCTATCGGGACGTAAGCATTTGAAGGTATTGAGGTCGCGTCCATGAAGGAGATGTTCAGGCGGCTGATGTCGCGGCCCGGGATTGCGGCTGAATTGGTAGTGGCGTCCTTTTTGGCCAACATGCTGGCGCTGGCCAGCCCGCTGTTCGTCATTCAGGTTTTGAACCGTTACGTCTCCCACGGGGTTGACGGAACGCTGATTACGCTGACCACCGGGGTGATCCTGGCGGTCGGTCTGGAATTCGCTTTCCGGCAGGTGCGCATCGCGCTGGCCCGTGGCATTAGTGTGGGCCCGGACGAGAAAATGTCGGCCGCCGGTTTCGCGGTTCTGACCGGGGCCAAGACGGCGGCGCTGGAGCGCGTGCCGCCGGGCGTCAGCCGCGAGGTCATGAGCGGGCTCAACGCCGTGGAAACGGCTTATGGCGCGCCCAACATCGGCGCCGTTCTGGATGTCCCGTTCGCCTTTTTGTACATCGCCGTTCTGTTCCTGCTGAACCCCATACTGGCGGGGGTGGCCGCGTTGTTCCTGACGGGCGCCTTCCTGGTTGCCACCATCAGCCTGATGAGCCTGCGCAAACCGACCCGGGCGATGGTTCATGCGTCCAGCGGGGGCAACAATCTGGTGGGTACAGCGGTGCAGCACGCTGATACGGTCCGCGCCTTCAACGCGGGCAATTTCCTGAATATGGCCTGGGTCAGGCAGAGCCAGATGGTACAGGGCTTGCGCGCCCGCATCGTCAATCGTCAGGGGTTTGTGCAATCCCTTGGCCAAACCTCGGCGGCCTTGATGAACGTGGCCATTATCGCCGTCGGCGCGACCCTGGTGGTCAAGGGCGAAATGACGGTGGGCGCCATGATCGGCGCCAACATTCTGGCCTCGCGCGCGCTGGTGCCGCTGACCCGCTTCGCTCAGTTGGGCGAGGTCTTCGCCAAGGCGCGGCAATCCCTGAATTTGATCAATGAATTCGCCCGCATTCCCGTCGAGGCAACCACCGGTTCGGCGAAAAGCAAATACACCGGTTCGCTGGAGATTCGTGATCTGGCGTTCGAGTTCACAGGCGCCAGCAGCCCGTTGTTCGAATCCGTGTCGCTGGATCTGACGCCCGGTTCGGTGTTGCTGGTAACGGGCGGCAACAGCACCGGCAAGACGACGCTCGCGCGGCTTCTGGCGGGCGTTCTGGAGCCGACGCGGGGACAGATTTTGGCAGACGGGCTGGATCTTCGCCAATCCGTTCCCGAATGGTGGCGAAGACAAATCATGTATATGCCGCAGGAACCGGCTTTCCTGAATGCCACCATCGAGGAAAACCTGCGTACCACCAATCCCGAAATCGGCATGGAACGCCTGAACGAATTGATCGACATGGTGGGCTTGCGCCAATTCCTGGATGAAACCAACAAAGGGTTTGACGAACCTGTAACCAGCAACGGCAACAGCCTTTCGCTGGGAATCCGGCGGCGTCTGGCGCTGGCCCGCGCGCTGGCCACGGGTGGCCAAGTGGCGATTTTCGATGAACCGATGGAAGGCATGGACCGGGACGGCTGCGCGGCCGTCTCAAAGGTCATGGGCGAGCTTGCCCGGCAGGGCAGGACCATCATCGTCATCTCGCACGACCACTCAATCGTAAAAGGCGCGAGCGTGATGCTGGACCTCAATGCCAAACCGGTTCCGCGTATTACGACGTCCCCCCGCCCGGTTGAAACCAACGACGTGGCAGGTGCGTCATGAACGAAACGGGACAGAACAGGCGGGCCACCGATCGCCAAACCGGATGGGCGCCGCACCTGTTCCTTCTTTTGTGCATTGCCATGTGCGCGGCGGTTGCCGGCTGGGCCTATGTGGGCAAGCTTGATGTGGTCAGCATGGCCACCGGCGAGGTCGTTCCGTTCAGCCAGATCAAGACGGTCCAGCATCTGGAAGGCGGCATTGTCAGTGAAATTCTGGTGCGTGAGGGGCAGCAGGTCAAAAAAGACCAGCCCATCATCGTGCTTGAAGCCACGGCCAGCGGCGCAGATGTGGGTGAACTTCAAATCAACGTCACGGCCCTGCGCGTTGAAATTGCGCGCCTTGAGGCCGAAGCCACGGGGGCGGAGGAGCCTGATTTCGCGCCCGATCTGGTCAATGAACGCGTTGACCTCGTCGCCCAGGCCGTGGATTTTTTCAACGCCCGGCGCAACAGCCTGAAAAACCGGGTGGCCCGCCAAAACGAAAGTATCGCCCAGCGCAAACAGGACATCCGCGAGATTACGGCCCGCATCAAAAATCAAAAGGGCAGCCTGATACTTCTGGATGAACAAATTGCCATCAGCGTTGAGTTGCTAAAGGAAAACCTGACCAACCGTTTCAAGCACCTGGATTTGCTAAAAGATGCCAGCCGCCTCAAGGGCAGCATCGAAGAAGACCATGTCGCCTTGAAGCGCTCCCACGCCGCGTTGAAAGAGGCGCAGGCTGAATTGAGCGGCATCGATACCGCGTTCGCCGAAGAGGCGCGGACGGAATTGGAAGACAAGCGGCGCAGGCTGGACGAGTTGAACCAACGGTTGGGAAAATTCCAGGACAGCCTCAAGCGGACGACCCTGCGTTCACCCGTGGACGGCGTGGTCAAAACCTTGCACGTGTTCACCCGTGGCGGCGTGGTGCGGCCCGGCGGCGACGTTGTTGAAATCGTGCCCGGCGAGGACCGTCTGGTTGTTGAAGCGCGTCTTCCCATTCAGGACATCGGATACGTGAAACCGGGACAGGTGGCGCGCCTGAAACTGGCCTCGGCTGATGCTGTCCGCTTCGGCAGTCTGGAAGGCACGGTGACGGTGGTCAGCCCCGATACCCTGATTACCCAGCAGGGTCAGGCCTTTTACAAGGTGCGGCTGGAAACCGAGCAAACCTATTTCGAACGCGGCCCCGTCCGCTATCAGCTTTATCCGGGCATGCAGATTATGGCCAGCATCCTGACCGGGGAACGCACCGTGCTGGAATACCTGCTGACCCCCTTCCTCTACGCCATGGATTCGGCGCTCGAAGAACGTTAAATCGCACCTATCCTGTTAAGACAGACACCCGCTACATATCGGGCAAACGAATCGCCATGCCGGCGCCGCCCAATAGACCGCTTGTGACCCGTTTCGGACATGCGGAAATATGTCGTTTAGGGCCAAATCTGGGAATGGACTTGATCCTCCGACCTTCGGGTTATGTGTTTGGTTCTTGTTTCAGCCGTCTCGAAAATCCCGTTTATGGGCTAGGCTGTCTCGCGATCCGCGATTTCGAATCCGACATCGATGACCCGTTTTTTGGCTTTGGGGTTGTCGAGTGCTTGAAGGAGCATTTCGGCGGCCTTGAGGCCGATCTGATAGCGTGGCACATGGACCGTCGTCAGTCGTGGCACCACCTGGGTGGCGATCTGTTGATCGTCGAAGCCGACGATTGCGAGGTCCTTGGGCACTGAAATTCCACGGCGTTGGCATTCGAACAGCGCGCCGACCGCCAGAACGTCGGAGGCGAAAAACACGGCATCAACCTGCGTTTTTCGCTCAATGATGCGCGTCAGGGCACGCGCGCCCTCTTCGAGCTGCAGGGGGGGGACTTCCTCGTACAGGTCCGGTGATTCGACCAGCCCGAGTTCCCGCACCACTTCGAGATATCCCTGCCAGCGGTGTTTCACCCGATCATTGGTCCGTCGGGGTGCGCTGACGAAACCGATGCGCCGATATCCGCGTTCGGCGAGAAATCGCGTCATCGCCTTGCCCGCGTCGAAGTTGGAAAAGCCGACGACCCGATCAATCCTTCTCTTCACCAGGTTGCCCGTCTCGACAACCGGAATGTCGGCCCGTTTCAGCAGGCCTCGCGTTCTGGACGTATGGTTGCCGCCATAGAGGATCATGCCGGCTGGACGTTGGCCCAGCAACGTCGTGACCAGTCTTTCCTCCTCCTCGGGCGAAGCACCGGTGCTGCCGAGCAGGAGGTAGTATCCTTGCGACCGAAGAACGTCCGACACACCCTGAACAACATCTGAAAAAACGTTGTTGCTGATGTGCGGCACCAGGGCCGCGATCACCTTGGAGTTGGTCGATGCCAGGCTTCCCGCCACCAGGTTGGGAACATAGTGCAGTTTCCGCGCAGCTTCTTCGACCTTGCGGCGCGTGTTCTCGCGAACCTTTTCGGGATGATGAAATACCCGTGATACGGTCAGGGACGACACCCCCGCAAGCTCGGCGACATCCGACATGCGCGGTTGCCCGGAAGGCGCACGATTCCGCCGTTTTTTGTCGGATGGGCCATTTTTGCCAGACAATGCTATTGACTCCCGTAAAAATGTTAGCGTATTAACATTATAAGAAATGTTAGCGTATTAACTTTGTTATTGAAACCCTTTTCGCCGTGTCGCGTCAAGGCTTGTTCGAACCAACGAAGAGAGAACCGAACTTTCAAGACGTGAAGCGATTTTCCAAATTGGGAGGAGCTCCCCGGAATGGATGTTTTCGAGAATCAAGTACGGAGCCGGTTGGAAGCTGGCAAACTTTGTGCGTCCCTCAACGTCTTCCACTGGCGTAGCGCCAACATCGCCGCCATAGCAAAGCAGTGCGGTTTTCATTGGCTGTTCATCGACACGGAACACAGCACAATGGACCTCGATACGGTCGCCCAAATCTGCATGGCGGCGTTGCCGACGGGGGTCGCTCCCTTTGTCCGAATTCCCCATCATGATTACGTCCGTGCGACGCGGATTCTCGATGGCGGTGCCCAGGGACTCATCATTCCTCACGTCGATACCGCCGAGCAGGCGCGGGAAATCGTCAAAAATTGCAAATTCATGCCGATCGGGCACCGGTCCCTGGCGGCACCGGGACCGCAACTCGGTTTTGGCGCTCATCCCGTCCTGGAAGCGGGCCCGGTTCTGAACCGAAACACCATGATCGTGTGCATGATCGAGTCGCCCGAGGCGGTCGACAACATGGATGCCATCGCCGCCGTGGAAGGGGTCGATGCCCTGCTAATCGGAACCAACGACCTGTCGGCGGAAATGGGCATTCCCGACCAGCTCACCCATGACAGGATCACCGACGCATACCGGCGCATGATCGCGGCGTGCCGCAAGCACGGGAAATTTCCCGGCATGGGCGGTATCTACGATCAGGTGCTTACCGAGAAATTTATTAGCATGGGAGTGCGGTTCGTGCAGGGCGGCGGCGACACATCGTTGATGATGTCGGCGGGGCGAAGCCGCATGGAATTCCTGAACTCCATCCCACTTTGACGCCCATGCCCAGCGAAGATGACAATTTGCGTACAACCAATAACAAAAAAATGGACGGACAACGAAACCGAAAGATAGGAGGTTGCAGATGAGGACGTTATTGACGACTGCCGCTACAGCGGCGTTTTGCACGGCAATTGTGGGCATGGTAGCCCCGGCGGCGGCGGTTGATTTTCCGTGCCGCAACATCAAGGTGATTGCACAGGCCAACGCCGGCGGCAGCACCGACCTGGGAGCGCGCATGACTTCCGAAATGGCCAACAAGCTCGGCGCAAAACCGAAATTGCAGGTCGTAAATATGGGTGCGCAAGGCGGCGCAGAGGCCATGGCGTACCTGCAGGATTCCAAACCCGACGGCTGCACGCTGATGTACGGCCACTGGAACCCGACGCTGCTTTACATTACGGGCCGCAGCAAGATCCACCCTGCTAAGGACTTCGAACCCGTGGCTCTGATATCCACGTCACCGAGGGCTATCGGCGCCGCAAAAGAGGTACCCTACAACAACATCGCGGAAATGATCGATTACGTAAAAGCCAACGGCTCCGATTCGGTTGTGGCCGGCGCCACGCTCGGCGCGACGAGCCATTTTGAAATTCTGCTCGTCGCAAAGGCGGGCGGGGTCAAGATCAAGACCGTGTCCTACAACCATTCGCGCGAGCGGTTGACGGCGCTTCTCGCCAACAATATTCAACTCGGCGATATGGGCGCATTGGCCGCCGGCGGATACATCAAGAAGGGGCAGTTGAAGGCGCTTGGCGTGCTTGCCGCCAAACGCAGCCCGGCACTCCCGGACGTGCCGACCGCGAAAGAAGTCGGATACGATGTTCAGTTTGCCCTCGATCACGGCTTCTATGCGCCAAAGGGAACGCCGAAAGCAGTCATCGACTACTACGTCGATCTGTTCGGCAAGGTGACGAAGGACGCCGGTTTCATCAAAAAAAATCAGGTGAAAGATGTTCACATGCGTTTCATGCCGTCTGGGGAATACAAGGCGTTCCTCATGAAAAACTTTGAGGAACTGAAGGCGATAGCCATCGACATCGGCATCTACGAAGGAAAGTAAAACTGCAATGGCGGCGGTCGATTGGCGAAATAGCGCCGGATTGACCGCCGCCACCCTATCCAATTTATGAACAACGGGCCAATTGATAGACAACGGGTGTGAGATGCTACGCCTAAACCGAGATATGCTCACCGCGATCATCCTGCTTGCGTTCTGCGGTTTGGCATTCGCCGCGACGTTTGCCATTCCCAAAACCAATTACGACAGTCTGGGTGCGGAAGTCTGGCCGCGTTTCGTCATTGCAGCCGTTTCGTTCTTTTCTTTGATTTATCTTATTGAATCCATCTTCGACAAGGAATCGCCCAAAACCGGCGCGCATGGCGGGGTCGTCGGTTTTCTCAAGAAATACACCAACGCCATACTCTGTTACGTGCTGTTTGGTTTATTCGTCGTGCTGCTGCCGTATATCGGCATGCTGCTTTCCGGTTGGATGTTCGTCTTTCTTATGCTCACCGTCATTGGAAAACGAACAGCTAAATCGGCCTTCATTCACCTGGTAATTTCCGTAACCGCCGTGGCGGGGCTTTGGACACTTTTTACCTTCGGACTGCAGGTCATGCTGCCCGAAGGCGTCATTTTCTGATTTCCGTAAGAAACGAGGCGAATCGTGGAAACGATCATCGACAACGTATTTCTCGCATTACCCGTGTTTTTCGATCCGTGGAACATTCTTCTGCTTGTCGGCGGGGTTTTCGTCGGATTGATCGTTGGCGCCATACCGGGCTTCACGGTGACGATGGCCCTTATCCTGTTTCTTCCCTTCACTTTTGATCTTTCGGCGGCCTCCGGATTGACGACGATGCTTGGCATTCTTGTGGGCGGCATGTCGGGCGGCCTGGTCGGCGCCATGCTGACCGGAATACCGGGGACACCGGCCGCCATCGCTACGACCTTCGACGGCTTCCCCATGGCCCGTAAGGGAAAGTTGGGGCTGGCACTTGGATTGGGCGTATGGGCGTCATTCTTCGGCGGCGTCATCGGGTCCATCATTCTCGTGGTTCTGGCTCCGACAATCAGCTCTATCGGCCTGGAATTCGGCCCCTGGGACTACTTCAACCTGATCATATTCGCCCTGACAATCGCCGCCAGCCTTTCGGAGAAACGGCTATCCAAGGGACTGGTCGCGGCAGGCATCGGCTTGCTTGCATCAACCGTCGGCACCGATCCGATCAACGCCGTGCCTCGTTTGGTTATGGGCATTGAACCGCTCAAGCACGGCTTCCAGGTGCTTCCGGTGATGGTCGGGCTTTTCGCTTTCGCCCAATTGATGAGCGACGTCGAGAACACCGATCGGGCGCGCCAATCGATTGCGTTTGATAGCGACAAGACGATCAAGATCGAACACGGCGCGGCGATCCGCGAAATTATGAAGCAATGGTTCAACGTCGTTCGCTCGTCTTTTATCGGTGTGTTTGTCGGCGCGATTCCGGCGATCGGAGCACAGGTCTCGAACATCCTTGCCTGGGATCAGGCGCAGAAATCGTCTAAGCATCCCGAAAAATTCCGCACCGGGACGCCGGAAGGCGTCGTTGCCCCCGAGGCCGCCAACAACGCTACCGGCGGCGGCACACTCGCCATTCTGATGGCTCTGGGCATACCGGGTGATGTGGTGACGATTGTCATGTTGGGGGCCCTCTTGATTCACGACGTCGTCCCCAGCCCGAGCTTTATCGAAGAGCATCCCGAGATCGCCTACACGGTTTTCCTGGCGTTCTTCCTTGCCCATTTCGTTATGGTCGCCCTGCAGAGCGTCGGACTTCGGGTTTTCGCGCTGGTCGCGAAGGTGCCCATGTATATCGTCGCCGCAATCATCCTGTTTTGCACGGCAATCGGCGTGTACATCTGGAGCAATTCCATTTTCGACATCTGGACGGTGTTTCTATTCGGATTGCTCGGCTACACCATGCGCGTACTCGGCTTCCCGGTGGCGCCGCTGATCCTGGGGTCGGTCCTGGGACCTATCGCCGAGCTTAACCTCAATCGCGCGGTGTCGACCAGCAACGATCTTGCCCTGTTCATCACCAGACCGTGGGCTCTGTTCTTCTTAACGATGGCGGTCTTCTCGGCGTTGTTCCCCTTGTATCAGAAATGGCGCGGAAAGAGACGCTGGACGCTCTGCTACACGCCCGCCATGTACATCGCCGCCTCCCTGCCGTTGGTCCTTATGGGGGGATGGTTCCGTCCGATGGTTGGTGTTTTGCTGGTTTTCTTTGGCTTGCGCGCGCTTTACCGGCATCACCAGTCCGGATGGGAACTCGCTCCAACCCCGGGGAGTGCCGACGAACGGCAAGACGTTTTGAACACTTAAAACGATACCCAGAATGAAATAAGCCAGAGAAAAGGAACAATTAATATGTCCGTATCCGCAACGATAACGATCCGCCGCAATTTCAAGAGACCCGATAAGAGTATTGTCGAAAAGTTCACGGGCGTGCCGACGTCAAATATCGGGGATGCCCAGGGGCGCGAGGGATCGGTCAATTACGGCATAAATCCGGTTTCGAAGAAATGCTGTTCCTTTGCCGGTCCGGCCATAACGGTATCCGTCCTGCAGCGCGATAATCTGGCAGCGCACGCGGTGATGAAGTTTGTTAAACCGGGCGACATTCTTGTGGTCGAGACGCGCGACTGTTTGGGTGGTGCCGTGTTCGGCGCTCACATGGCCGGGCAATATAAGAATGGCGGCGTGGCCGCGATCGTCACCGACGGGTTGATCCGTGATCTCGATGAATTGGAAGAGATCGGCATTCCGGTCTTCGCGCGAGGCGCCAATCCCAACGGCCCCCATAAGAACGGTCCGGGATCCATCGGGATGGACGTAACCATCGGAGGCGTGAAAATTAGCGCCGGTGACATCGTGGTCGGCGATTGCGACGGCGTTATCGTTGTTCCGCAAGAAAACATCCAGGAAACCCTCGCGGAACTTGACGACGTTCTCAAGAACGAGGCCGCCTTGAACGCAGAGGTTAAAGGAGGATCCCGAATTTCGTCGTACGCCGAGGAATGCCTGGCGGGAGACGACGTCCGATACGTCGACTAAGGGTGACCGGCGGGATCGGTCTATCCGTATGCGGGCCGCGGATAATGCGCAGGTTTTCAGGTGCGGGCTACGGGATGCCTTTGACTTCCGCTGCTGGTTATGAGCTGCCGTAAATAGGATATGTGCGGCACCCCCCTATGTAGCGGGCGTCTGCATTAACCGGATTGGCGCGCGCTAAATGGCTGCCTCGTCTCCCAACAAAGCCACACGGAAACGATCACGCAGGTAGGCCCCGTCCTTGGGCGGAACGGCTTTGGGCAGGGTGTCGGCCTTGATCTTGATGACATGCAAGATGGGGCCGTCGGCGCTGCGGATAACCGGCAGCGCATCTTGCAGTTCAGCTTCATTGCGGATGGTCGCGGTTGTCGCAATTCCGGCAGCATGCGCCATGCCCGCCAGATCGGTTCCGAAGGCTGTGTGGGTTTCCTGCATGCCGGTTTCGCCGTAGCGCTCGTTGTCCAGCACGACGATGGCCAGGTTTTTCGGCGCCTGCACGGCGATGGTGGCGAAACTGCCAAGTCCCATTAGCATTTCGCCGTCGCCCGTCACCACCAGAACCCGGCGATCCGGTTGCGCCATGGCCAGCCCCAGGCCGATTGTCGCCGCCCCGCCCATGCCGCCCCACAAGGGGAAGTTCAACGGGTGGTCACCGGCGGCCGTAACGTCCCAGGCCGACGCGCCAAGGCCCGCCACCACCAGAAGCTCGCCGCGGTTCGCAAGCAGGCTTTTCACCACGTGTCGGCGGTCCAGCGCCGGATCATTGGGATTTGCCATTACTTGAACTCCTTGGTGCCGATGATGCGTTGCGAGACAAGAACGGCGGCCATGGCCGGGCCGTTAAACGCGATGCGTCCGGCGGCGATCACCGCCTCGCCCACGTCTTCGGGACGGTCAACCGAATAGACGGTTACGTCCTGCAATTTAAGGGTCTCTTCGGCGGTCTGGCCCATGGGAACCTGCCACGGGTTCATTTCCCCCCATTGACCGCGCATGGTGGCGATCATCAAGAGCGGCAGGCGGCACGTTCGAGCCATGCACAGCATGTTGACGATGTTGCCGATGCCGCTTCCCTGCATCAAAAGCGCGCCGCGTTGGCCGCCCAGCCAGGCTCCGGCCAACAGGCCGACGCCTTCTTCCTCGCTGGTCAGCGGAACCGCGCGCACCCGGTTGTCGGCGACGCACGATTTTATCAGCCTGGTGTGTCCGGCGTCGGGAACGTAGCCGATCTGGATAACGTCCAAATCAATCAGGGCCCGGAAAATATCATCGGGCCATGTTTCGTTGCTCGGGTTCATTGTTCGCAACCTGTTGCTGCTTTCCTGGATAATTCATTCATTTCAGCTTATACAATTTTGCACAAGCGAATGTTGCGAACGGGGGATCGAAATTTGCGAAAAATCAAGATGACAATCGGTTCGGTGGTGATTAACGCGGAATTGTTCGACACACCGACGGCAGACGCCATCTATGAGGCGGTTCCTTTCGGCTCCACGGCCATGACCTGGGGGGACGAGGTGTATTTTTCGACGCCGGTCGGTCCCGATCGCGAAGCCGATGCGCGCGCCGTTGTTGAAGCGGGTGAACTGGCCTTCTGGACGGACGGAGACGCCATCGCCATCGGCTACGGCCCGACGCCCATTTCGCAGGGTGATGAAATCAGGCTGGCTTCGCCGTGCAACCTGTGGGGGCGCGCACTGGATGACGTGCAGCAGCTGCGCGCCGTGAGCGGCGGGGCCTCGGTTACGGTCGAACGCGCCGAATAATTCCGGCGATCAGGGGCGCGTCGTCAGGCGGGCCGTTGCCTCAAAGAACTCCTGTTTGACGTCGCCGGGTTGGCGTGGACGCACACCGACACCGCGTGTCGTCCGCCTGATGTCATCGAGGCTGCCGCGCAACAGGCTCAGACCGCCGCCGATATCCTCGCCATTTATTTCGCCAATGGGTGTCGTGCTGGCGAAAACCATTATGGTTTCCTCGCCGAACGGCCCGCCGACTTCCAGATCAAAGCGGTCCGTGTCGCTGGGAATGGCGTGTGTCGTTCCCCCGGCAAACCGGTTGGTTTCGCGATAGGCATTCGGCAAAAGCTGAACCAGGTTGCCACCGACGTCTCGATAGACGACGCGGGCGAAGAAATCCTTGTTGCCCTTGACGAAGACCTTGATCGTTTCGCCGGACCTGTAAGCCTTGCTTTCGGTCCATACGGTCACTTTCAGCGGCGGTGGCCCCAAATCGGCGAGGCGTTGTTTTGCGTGCCGGGCGAAATCGCCGCGCGGCCATTTGTCCAGAAAGGCTTTCACGTCGGCGCGCTTTTTCGATTGGCGAACGGCCGACCATTGCGCAGCCTCGGTGACGTCCACGGTTTTCATTAGCGGCGCGTAGACATAGGCGTCATCGCTGCGCCAGTCGATGCGATACCAATCGCGGTCAATGACGGTCCCGGTTGCGACGACGACGCTTCCCGCCGACAAACGCCCCAATTCCTGGGCTTTAACGGTCGGTTCGGCGCGCACGATCACCGATTTGTCGCTGCTCAGAACGGCCTCGGCCTCGGTGACGCGAAACCGTTTGAGAACGTCATCCGGAAGCGTGATGCGGTAGGCAAAAGCGCGCCGCTCGCGCATGCCCACGGGCATATTGTCGTCATCATCCAGACGCACGACGAACCAGTCCTCGGCCCCTTCCGAAAGAACGCGCGCCGACACCCACATGGTCGCGCCGGCTTCCAGCCGGGCAATCATCTTGCCGACCGATGACGGCGCCTCGCGCGCAATAATCGCGCGATCGGCGATCACCTCGCGCTCAATAGGTTCCAGTTCAAGCACACAGCGCCGGGCTTCGGGCGGCAGCGACGCCGTTTCGAAGCGCACTTCCTCCATGGCCATGTCGGTGAACTTCATGTCGGTGACATCGCCCAGCTTGACGGTTAGCCGTGCCGTACCCTGGGCGCCGCGATACCATTGACCGGAGACGACGGCGCGCACGACACGCGGGTCCAAATTCTCGGCGACCTTGGCTTTCACCGCCATTCTTTCGGTGTGTCGGATAAGGGCCCGGCGCAAGCCTTCGGTCAGGATCGACGACATGGGTTCACAGGCCACTCCGGCGCTTCCCATGAAGCGGGCGATGCCGATGGTGCTTTCCTCGCCCCAGCCCTGGCGGGCCATTGAGGCGGCCAAGTTATCGCCTGCCTTGTCGATGGCTGTCTCGAACGGTTGGGCCATGGCCGCCGTACTTACCATCAAGGCGGCGGCAAAGATTGCGCCAACACCTCGCGACATCCGCATGATTGCTCCCGCATTCCGGTTTGTATTTGCCGTCATTATTGCCGTTTTATCCTTTCAGGCGCGAGAGGGTTTTTTCATCGGACAATTCCCTGTGCGCGTCGCGACCGATCCAGCGGGCCGCTTTGTCGTCCGCGTCCAGCAGCGTTTGAGAAAGGGCCAGAGCCGCTGCGTGCAAGGCTCGGTTTCGCTTGCCGATGCCGCGCAAGGCCCAGTTTACCGCTTTTTTGACATAGTTCCGCCCGTCTATCGATTGGCGCTCGATGATCGGAAGCAAATCCAGAAAGGCGGCATCCGTAGCCTGTTTGTCGTGAACCGCAAGGCAGGCCATCAGCGTGAAGCCCGCGCGTTTGACGAAGTCCTCGTTTCGCCCGCTCCATTCGCGGGCCTTGTCCCATGCGAATGCGGTTTTGTCGAAAAAGTTGCTGCAAACCTGATCGCACAGGTCCCAGGAATTGAAATCCGCCACCCATTCTTCCAACTGAGCGTTGGTTGCCTTTTGCGGTTCACAGATCATGGCCGCCAGAATGCGCGCTTCGTGGATACCCGTGGCCCAGAGGTCCAGCGCGACATCATGGTCGCGCCCATTTTCTCTGGCGATTTTACGAAGTTCCGGAATGCGCACGGCAAGCGCGTTTTGGGTGTTGATGCCGTAGCGCGCCATTCCCTCCAACTGGTCGGGCCGCGACAACTCTTTCAGGCGCGCGACGATTTCGGTGGCGTTCATCGGCTTTCCCCGTATTCCGTGGCCATGCTACCATCCACCGCGCAAATCGGGCAGGGGAAACCATGACAAAAGATAGTTGGCGGGCCGCACGCAAGCGTCTGCAAATGGGGCTTTCGACAATTCTTGGATTTGCTCCGCGCGGATTTTTCATCCCCTATCGCTATGCGGCCCAGGTTCCGGCAGCGGGCCAACGTCCCGGTTATGGAACAATCGGACGATATTTCAGCGAGCGCGAGGGAGATTTCACACGCCATATCGCGGCCATTGACGGATTTGCGCGCGAACTTGAGGCCATCGGTTTGGCGCCGCCGCCCGAGCCGCGCTGGCGGCAAAGCTGGTTTCCGCGTCTGGACGCGGCGGCGGCATATGCAATGGTACGCCAAACAAAGCCTTCGCGCATCGTCGAGGTGGGATCGGGGCATTCCACGCGCTTTTTGGCCCGCGCCGTTCGCGATGGCGGGCTGGAAACCGCAATTATCGCAATCGATCCTGCACCACGCGCCGACATCACCGAGCTGGGTGTCCACATCCACCGCGCGACGGTTCAGGAAGTCGGAGCAGGCCCGTTTCAAGAGCTGGCGGCGGGCGACATTCTCAGCATCGATTCCAGTCATATCCTGATGCCGGGAAGCGATGTGGATTATCTCTTCAACATCATTCTTCCCGCATTGGCGGGCGGTGTGAAAGTGCATATCCACGATATTTTCCTGCCCGACGACTATCCCGAGGTTTGGGCGTGGCGGTCCTATAACGAACAACAGGGTGTTGGTCCGCTGTTGCAGGGCGGCGCTTACAAAATCCTGTGGTCGAGCCATTACGCCGCCACGCGCATGAAAGATGCTTTGGCGGGAACGGTGATCGAGCGTCTGGAATTTGCCGACGACGCCTTTGAGACCAGCCTGTGGCTGATCAAGGGCGGTTAAACTACTTTTGAAGGAACTGGACGCGGTATTTCTTGGGGATGAAGAACAGGTAATCGTTCTTCGCCTTGGCCTTATGGCATTCGTGACAGAAGCTCACTTTGTCGGCGTTGTCGCCTTCGCTGTCACCCAGATAACTGCCGTCCGGCATAATCATCTTGTACCGCCAATCGCCCGTTTTGGGTCGCGTGTCCTTGGCCATTTTTTCCATGACGAACAATGCGCCCGCAAAAACGGCGGTATCGGACGTCACGGTGAAACTGTCCTTGGCGATAACCGAACCGACGGGCATTTTCTTTCCGTCGCTCATGGGGCCGTAGGCGTCGATGCCGGTTCCGTTGACATAGTTGTTGACGTAGCGATTGCCGTGGGTGGCGGATTTGTAGGGCGCGGTGTTGAACCGTCGCCACTTGCGAAAACGCAGGGCCGCCGGATCCATGGAAACGGCATACCCTTTCGCCATTTCGTCGGCGATGTTGTCGTAAATGGAGAGGGCCTCGGGCGGCGAAAGGTTGGCTGGACGCTGAACCTTAAAATGCCGCTTCGGGCGCAAGGGGTCTGCATCTTCACTGGATTGGGCGAAGCCGACCGAGGGAGCCAAAACAAACAACAGGGCTGCGGCGATAAGAATTGCGGGCATGACACCTCCTGAAGCCACTACCCTAAATATGATGGCGGGCACCCTTCGCAGGAGGGGAGTTCACGGCATTTTGAGCACAATTGAGGAGGGGCTAATCGTAGGGATCGGCGGCGTCGCGCAGCCCATCGCCCATGAAATTGAACGCCAGCACCGTAATGATGACGGGAAGCATCGGCAAAAGCAGCCACGGATACAGCGCCACGGCTTCAATGTTCTGGGCTTCGACCAGCAGGACCCCCCAACTGGTCAGGGGCGGGCGTAAACCCAGGCCTAAGAAACTGAGCGCCGTCTCGGCCAGGATCATGGACGGGATGGAAAGCGTGGCCGAGGCGATCAGGTGGCTCATGAAATTGGGAAGCAGGTGCCTGCCGATTATGCGGCTCGGCGGCGCGCCCATCAACTTGGCGGCTGCGCAAAAATCCTCCTCGCGCAACGCCAGAAGTTTGGAACGCACGGCACGGGCCAGGCCCGGCCAATCCAGAAGGGCCAGAATCAGCGTAATGCCGAAATAAACCAAAATCGGGTTCCAGGTAACGGGCAGGGCCGCGGACAGGGCCAGCCAAAGGGGCAATTCGGGTAACGAGCGCAGAATTTCAATCAGGCGCTGGATGGCGTTATCCACCCAACCGCCAAAATACCCGGCCATTCCGCCGAAAAATATCCCCAGAATGAAACTGAGCGTCACCCCGACAAGACCGACGGTCAGGGAAATTCGCCCGCCGTAAACCAGCCGCGAGGCGACATCGCGGCCCAATCGGTCGGTTCCCAGCAAGAACAAGGTTCCGCGTTTTGCCGGGCAGATCAGGTGGGTGCGCGCCGGAAATACGCCCCAGAACTTGTACGGATCGCCCTCGCAGAAAAAACGGATCGGTTGGGGTTTGCGCAGGTTGGGGGTGTATTCGCGCATCATCTTGACCTGATCGAACTTGACCTTAAAGCGGTAGACGAACGGGCCGATGAATTCGTCCTTGTGGAAGAAGTGAACCACCTGCGGCGGGGCGTAAATGTGTTTCCGATCACGCGAGTGCAGATCGTAGGGCACAAGGAACTCGACAAATATGATCGAGAAATAGCTTAAAATCAGCACGATCATGGCGCCCATCGCCAGTTTGTGCTGGCGAAACCGCCACCACATCATCCGCCACTGGCCGGCCATGAAGAACTTTTCCTGATCGGCGCTAAGGGTTTCGGCTTCGATCGGGTCAAAGGGCGCGTCTGAAACGAAGTGGGGCAGGGGCTCTCTCATTGGTGCTGCCCCTGGTCCATGCGTATGCGCGGGTCCAGCGCCACCAGCAAAAGATCGGAAATGAACATCCCGATGACGGTCAACGCGGCCAGGAACATCAAAAACGATCCGGCCAGATAGAAATCCTGGCTCAGAAGGGCGTCCAGGAATACCGGTCCCGTGGTCGGCAGGCCCATAACGAACGATACGATGACCGAGCCTGAAACCACTTGCGGCAAAAGATTGCCGATATCGGCGACGAAGGGATTAATCGCCATGCGCAACGGATATTTGACCAGCAGGCGCCCGGGCGGCAACCCCTTGGCGCGGCCCGTGACCACATATTGTTTTTGCAATTCGTCCAACAGGTTGGCGCGAAGACGGCGGATCATTCCGGCGGTTCCCGAGGTGCCGATGACGAAGACCGGAACCCACATATGGAACAACACCGACATCGCCTTGTCGGAACTCCACGGCTGATCCAGGTATTGCTCCGCCATCATTCTACCGATGTCGGTGCCGAACCAGCGATTGCTCAGATACATCAGAACCAGCGCCAGCAGGAAATTTGGCGTCGCCAGGCCCAGAAAACCGAGAAACGTCAGGCCGTGATCACCCCAACTGTACTGGTGTGTCGCCGAATAAACGCCAATGGGGAAAGCGACCATGTAGATGAACAGGATGGTACCGAAGTTAAGCAGGACCGTCATGAATATGCGGTCGCCGATCACCTCGGACGCCGGAAGATTGTGCTCGAACGAAAACCCCATATCGCCCTGAAGAAGGCCGACGATCCAACGCAAATACTGTTCGTATACGGGTTTGTCGAAGCCGTATTCCTCGCGCAGAAATTCTATTTTTTCCGTCGGAACCATTTCGCCCTGGCTTTGAAGCTCGGCGATCTGGTTGCTCAGGAAGTCGCCGGGGGGGAGCTGAACGATGATGAACACCAAAACGCTGATTACCAGCAGCGTTCCGATCATCGTTAGCAGGCGGCGTACAAAATAGTTGGACACGGACTTTGGTTCCCCCAGTTACTGTCCCTAGTTATTGGCCCTAGTTATTGGCCCCGGTTACTTTTGGCCGCCATCGGCGAACCAGAACGTATCGGGCCGGTAAATGCCGAAATGGGATCCCGGGTCCCAATTGTAAATTCCTTCTTCGGGCACGTTGCGCAGTCTGTTGCTGACGACCACGGGCTGCAAAATGCCGGAAACGGTCCCGATGGAGAAAACCTGATCGCAATAGATGTCCAGCATCTCTTTCCAGATTCCCTGTTTTTGTTCGGGGCTGGTCGCGCGCATCCAGGCCGCGTTAAGGGCGCTTAGTTCTTTGGCTTCGGTCAAATCGATCGGCGAACCTGCCTTGCCGCCGGTCTCATAGTGCTGCCCCCATTTCGGCCAGTGATATTGCATTTGCGATGTCGGGGCCAGCTCATCGGGCGAGGAATGGGGGCCGGGAACGCCGTTTTCCAACCCCGACCATGCCGACATAACGGTTGCCCCGGAAAAGACGCGATTGCGGAAAGTTTCGCGCTGAAGAATGCGGGAGTGCAGCTTGATCCCGATCTCGTACCAGCTTTCGCCGATCAACTGCAGAACGTCGGCTTGTTCGCCCTGCTCGCTCGCCGATTCCAAAATCAGTTCCATGGGCGCGCCGTTTGGCAACAATCTGATCCCGTCGTCGTTGCGTTTCGTGAGGCCCATTCCGTCCAGCAGTTTGTTGGCCTTGTCGGGATCAAAGGTCGCCCATTTCGTCGTGTATTTCTCGTCGTAAAGCGGGCTGGCCGGAAGGACGGTATTGTTGCTTTCGATGGCCATGCCGAAATAAACAGAATCGTTGATGTCCTCCCGGTCGACGGCGAGGGAAAGGGCGCGTCGGAAATTCGGATCGCGGACCAACGGACGCCACGCCTCGTCGGTCGTGTTTAAATTGGGGAACAAGGCAATCTGTGAGCCGCGCGCGGTTCGCCACAGGCGCAGCGTATAGTCGTTGCGCTTTTCACTTTCCTTGAGGAAGGTTGCGTTGTTGAAGGCAAGGGCATGGGCCTGAAGATCGGAATCTCCCGTTCCCACCTTGGCCGGTATCAGCTTCGTCGCTGCAATTCCCATGATCCAGCGGTCGATATACGGCAATTGCAATCCGTTGGCATCGACGCGATGGAAGTAAGCGTTGCGCTCAAACACAAAGCGGTCCGACGGGGGTCGCGTGGTTAAAACCCACGGCTGAAGGGTCGGCAGGTCCGGATTATTGTTTTTGTACTGGCGTCCCACATTGTATTGCAACGCCACCCAGTTGCGTTGTTTGTGCTGTTTGACCAGCTTTTCCAGTTGGTCCGGCTTGGCGTACTTTTTGTGGAAACGCTTCATGTAATGGGCCGGGCGATAGATATACAGCGGTGACGCTCCGGCCAGGGCAGCCAGGAAATGGGGGTTCGGTTTGGACCAGGTGTAACGCACCGTGGTCTCACCCAAGATCTCGAACACGGGCGCTTCGCCGTCGACCAGCATGACGACCGGCGGTCCGCCCTTGGACACCTCTTTGTTGGTGGCGAAGTCTTCCCAGAAGTAGCGAAAATCTTCGGCGGTGAAGGGCTCCCCGTCCGACCACTTGTGCCCTTTTCGCAAATGAAACGTGAAAATGCGTCCTTCCTTGATGTCGAAG
>JABGRG010000067.1 GCA_018648445.1 Rhodospirillales bacterium
CTGACCAAAGACGGAGCCGTCGAGATAGCCCGGCGTTCGCGCGGCACGCCACGGGTGGCCGGGCGGCTTTTACGGCGGGTTCGCGATTTCGCGGCCATCGACGGGGCGGACGCCATTGACGCGGCGGCTGCCGACGCCGCGCTGAACCGCCTGGAAGTGGATGGCATGGGGCTGGACGCCATGGACCGAAGGTATTTGCGTTGTATCGCCGACAACTACGGCGGCGGGCCGGTCGGTGTGGAAACCATGGCAGCCGCCTTATCCGAACAGCGCGATACCATTGAAGAAGTGATTGAGCCCTATCTGATCCAACAGGGCCTGCTAATGCGGACCCCGCGTGGCCGCGCATTGGCCGCGCAGGCATACAAGCACATGGGACTGAACCCGCCCCCGCAAAGCGCCCAGATGGAACTGATCACGGCGGCGGAGACAAGTGATGACTGACGCCGCAGGACAGGTGCGCGACGGCGCGCACATTTTCCCGGTTCGGGTCTACTATGAAGACACCGATGCGGGGGGCGTGGTCTATCACGCCAACTATCTGAAGTTCGCCGAGCGCGCACGTACCGATTTGTTAAGGTTTCTGGGCGTAGAACAATCGCGACTTGCTGCGGACGATGCCGTGGTTTTCGCCGTGCGCCGGTGTGTCGTGGACTTTTTTAAACCGGCGCGGCTGGATGACGATCTTGAAGTCCACTCGCGGATTACCGGGCTGAAGGGGGCGTCGCTTGAGGCCGAGCAGAGCGTGCGGCGCGGCGCCGACGAACTGGTGCGGCTCGATGTTCTTGTGGCTTGCGTGAAACGATCCCGGCCTGTGCGCATTCCGGCCGTTATCACGTCGGCGCTGCAAACTCATTTTTTCGAGAATTAGTGGGACCGAAACATGGAAAACACAGTGATTGATGCGGTTGCGTTGGGCGGGTCCGTCGCCGAACTGGATTTCTCGGTTTGGGGCCTGTTTTTGCGCGCCGATATCGTCGTCAAGGTGGTGATCATTGGCCTGTTGGTGGCCTCGATCTGGTGCTGGGCTATCATTTTCGAGAAGTATTTCGGTCTGAGACGACTGAACAAAAGGGCCGGCGATTTTGAAAATGCGTTCTGGTCCGGTGGTTCGCTCGATACCCTGTACGACAATGTCGGCAACTATCCGCAAGATCCCATGTCGGCGGTGTTCCTCGCGGCCATGAAGGAATGGCGCAGGGCCCTGGCCAAGGGCATGGACGGGTCCGATACCAGCCGCATCGGTCTGGGCGACCGCATCGATCGGGTCATGCAGATTACGGTAACCCGCGAAATGGACCGGGCCGAACGCTATATGACGTTTCTTGCCTCCACCGGATCGACCGCGCCCTTCATCGGGCTGTTCGGCACCGTCTGGGGGATCATGAACAGCTTCCAGTCCATCGCGCTTTCCAAAAACACCAGCCTCGTCGTCGTCGCGCCGGGTATTGCGGAGGCCCTGTTTGCAACTGCACTTGGGCTTTTGGCGGCCATTCCCGCCGTTGTCGCCTACAACAAGCTGTCAAAAGAGCTGGACCGGTACGCCGGACGCCTGGACAGCTTCGCCGGGGAATTCGCGGCCATCGTTTCGCGCCAGATGGAAGGGGGCGAATAGATGTCGTTTACCACACAGCGCAGCGGTCTGCGCCGGTTGGGGGGGCGCGAAAAGTCACGCCCCATGGCCGATATCAACGTGACGCCGATGGTCGATGTCATGTTGGTGCTGCTGGTAATTTTCATGGTGACCGCACCTTTGCTGACGGTGGGGGTGCAGGTTGATCTGCCGAAAACCAGCGCCGACGCTTTGCCCGGTCAGGACGAGCCGCTGGCCGTGACGGTCAACGCCGAAGGAGAGATTTTCCTTCAGGACACGCAGGTCAATCTTGAAAATCTGGCGCCGCGTCTGATCGCCATCACTAATAACAACCCCGAGGCTCGCATATTCGTACGCGGTGACAAGGGCGTCGTTTACGGGCGCATCATGCAGGTGATGGGAACCGTGAATGCGGCGGGGTTTTCCAAGGTCGCCCTGGTGACCGAACGAATGCCCGCGTCTACGCCGGCGCCGGGAAAAGCGCCGGAAAAGGCGAAAAACAGCGAGGCTAAACCGAAGTAATGCAACGGAGTATCACCTATTCGTGCGTTCTGCACGTCGCCGTCGTCGCGGTGGCGTACTACGGGCTGCCCGAATTGCGCGCGCCGGCACCGCTGCAGGATACTCCGATTATGGTCGAAATCGTTACGGTGGCCGAGGAAACCAACGCGCCCGCGCCGTTGCCGGAACCAGAGCCGTTGCCGGAACCAGAGCCCGAACCCGAGCCCAAACCCGAGCCCGAGCCACCGGCACCCGAGCCCGAACCGGAGCCCGCGCCGCCTCCGCCGCCCGAGCCGGAACCGGAACCCGCTCCGCCGCCGCCCGAACCCGAGCCCGAGCCGGAACCCGTCGCCGTTCCGCCGCCGCCGCAGCCGGAGCCCAAGCCCAAGCCCAAGCCGGAACCCAAGCCCAAGCCGAAACCGAAACCTCCGGAGAAACTGGCCAAGGTCAAGCCCAAGCGCAAGCCGAAGCCGCCCGATCCGTTCGCCTCGGTGCTTAAAACGGTCGAGGAACTGAAGAAGAAGCCGCGTCCGGTGAAAAAGGTCGAGAAGAAGCCGGAGAAGGAAAAGGAAAGTTTCGAGAGCCAGATCGCCAAGGCGTTCAGTACGCCGCGCCGCGCCTATAATCCCATGCAGCCGCTGACCATCAGCGAACTGGACATGGTGCGCAGGCAATTGGCGAAGTGCTGGAACCTTCCGGCTGGAGCCAAGGACGCAGGCAGTCTGGAAATCGAAATCCATACGGTTATGAACCAGGACGGAACCGTGCGCGAGGCCCGCATTTCCAATCAGGCCCGCATGCACGGCGATCCGTTCTACCGAGCCATGGCTGAAAGCGCGTTGCGCGCGGTGTTGAACCCGCGCTGCAGCCCCTTGAAGCTGCCGCCGGAGAAATATGACGAATGGCAGGTTATGAATTTGGTGTTCAATCCCAAGGAGATGTTTGGGACATGATGTTAAAAAGGCAAAGAGTCAGTGTTGTTTGCGGCTTAATTGGTGTTTTGGCCGTGTGTGCCGCGACCGTTGCGCGGGCGGATCTTCGGGTCGACATCACGCGCGGCACGGTTGAGGCCATGCCCATTGCTGTGACCGATTTCGTCGGGACGACCGACGCCGAAGCGCAGTTCGGCCGGGATGTCGCAGCCGTGATTTCGGGCGATTTGGAGCGCACGGGATTGTTCAGGCCACTGGACAGCAAAGCGTTTATCCAGGACGCGGCGGCGGTAAACGTATTGCCGCGATTCGGCGACTGGCGGGTGATCAACGCCCAGGCGCTGATTAACGGAAAGGCCGAAATGATCGGTGACGGCCGTCTGAAAATGGAATTTCGGCTTTGGGATGTCTTCGCCGAACAGCAAATGGTCGGACGCGCCTATACGACGGTTCCGGGCAACTGGCGGCGGGTCGCGCACATTATCGCCGACGCCATCTATCAGAGAATTACCGGCGAGGCCGGGGATTTCGATACCCAGATCGTCTATATTTCCGAGAACGGCCCGCCGAATCGTCGCATAAAACGGCTGGCCATCATGGATCAGGACGGCGCCAACCATCAGTTTTTGACCGAGGGCAATGAACTGGTGCTGACGCCCAGGTTCTCGCCGAGCCGTCGGGAGATCACCTTTTTGTCCTACTACCGCAGAACTCCGCGGGTCTACATCTTCAATCTGGATACGGGCCGCCAGGAAATATTGGGAGATTTTCCCGGTATGACGTTCGCACCGCGATTTTCGCCGGACGGCAAGATGGTGATCATGAGCATGGCCGAGGACGGCAACTCGGACATCTACACCATGAACATGGGAACCCATGTCCGCAAACGCCTGACCAAGCATTCCGCCATTGATACATCGCCCAGCTTTTCGCCCGACGGCAAGCAAGTTGTTTTCAATTCTGATCGCGGCGGTTCGCAGCAGATTTATATCATGGATGCCAGCGGGCGCAGCGTGAAGCGCATCAGCTACGGCAAGGGCCGCTATGCAACCCCGGTGTGGTCGCCGCGTGGTGATTTGATTGCGTTTACGAAAATGCGGGCGGGAAGGTTCTTTATCGGAGTCATGGGGGCGGATGGCTCGGGCGAAAGATTGCTGACCGAAGCGTTTCTCGTGGAAGCGCCGACATGGGCGCCCAACGGTCGGGTTCTGATGTTCTTCCGTGAGGAACCGTCGGGCAAGGACAAGAAGGGAACGCGTTCGCGATTGTATTCAATCGACCTTACCGGAGACAACGAACGAGAGGTGGTAACGCCGCTTGATGCATCCGATCCTGCGTGGTCCCCCTTGATTCCGTGACAAGCCCGGCATATTCTCCAACGTATTGTGGGTTTTGGCGGAATTTTTTTTCGGGATTAACCTTTACTTAAGCACGACACCGGCATACACCCGCAGAAGGAATTAGTTTTTTGCGTCCACTGATTGCTGTGGTGCTTTCGCCAGTCGAATACTCCTAAAAGGGGGACTTTTATATGCGCTTTAAAATATTGGCCTTATTTGCCGCTGCGGCTCTCATCGCCGGTTGCGAAACCGCTCCTGATGAAAAAGCCGCTGCCGGCGGTTCCGGGGGCGCTCAGGCGTCCGTCGCCGCGAAGCCGATGCCGGCTGCTCCGGCCCAGCGGGTCGGACCTGCGGCGGGATCGAACGAAGACTTCGTCGTCAACGTTGGCGACCGTGTTTTCTTCGGGTATGACAAATTTGAAATTTCCGCCGACGCGCAGGCCGTGCTGAAGAAACAGGCCGCGTGGTTGCAGAAATATCCGAAAGCCGACATCATCGTTCAGGGTCACTGCGATGAACGCGGCACCCGCGAATACAACCTGGCGCTCGGCGAACGCCGCGCCAACGCGGTTAAGGATTACCTTTCGGCCCTTGGCATTGCTCGCACCCGCGTGCGGACGGTTTCCTTCGGTAAGGAACGTCCCGTGGCGCTTGGCCATGACGAGGCCGCTTGGGCGCAAAATCGCCGCGGCGTGACAACGCTTCAAGGTATTCCGGGAAGCTGATCCGCACGCCCCAACAAAGGGCGGTAGTTTGGCAGGCGCTTACCCGACCGGAGGATCCGGCGCGGGTAAGCGCCTCATTTTTGCCTAAAACACCGGGCATGATCCGCTCTGATTGATGATTTGAGGAAACGGTTGCGGCCTCATAAACGGCCGGCCGAGGGAGTGGATAATGACGATTTGTTCCAGGTGGATGTTGGGTATCGCGGCAATTGGGGTGGCGATTTCATTGTCCGTGCCGCCTGCCTTTTCTCAAAGCTCGGACCTAAAGCAGCTAACCGACAGGCTCCAGCGGCTGGAACGGGATATCCGCACCCTGAATGTCCAGATTTCTCGTGGCGGTGGCGCGACTGCATCCGGCGCGGGCGGGTCCGCGCCGGCGCCAGGTGTTCAGCCGGACACATCGCAATCGGTCGCTCGCATGGAATTGCGCCTGACCGCTCTTGAAAGCGAGTTGCGGTCGGCGACGGGCCGGGCCGAGGAAGTCACCCACCTGTTGGATCAAATGAGCCAGCGTCTCGACAAACTGATCGGCGACGTGGATTACCGTCTGGGGGTTATTGAAAAGAATCAGGCCGCCGGCATCGCTCCGGCGCAAACCGGTACGCCCAATGTTGCCACCGTTCCGGCTCCGCCGCCGGTGGATCGCGCGTCGAACGGAGCGTTTGCATCGGCCCCGGGCGTGTTGGGGACGATCTCGCGCGAGGATATGGAGAAAATAGAGAAGCAAAGCGCTGCCCAGGCCCAGGCGTCCGCTCAAGGGCAAGCGCCCGCTCAGACCGGAGCCGAGGCTCCCGCTTCGGCCCCCGCTCCCGCAAGGGTTTCCAACGCCGCAGCGGCGGTGACGCCCGCACCCGCGCAACAAGCTGCGGCGGCTCCCGGCGTTCTTCCGGAAGGCTCGCCAAAGGATCAATACATTTATGCGTTCGGCCTTTTGCGCAAGGCGCAGTATGACGATGCGGAATTGGCTCTCGGCGCGTTTCTCGAGACCCACGCGGACCATGAACTGGCCCCCAACGCCCGATATTGGCTGGGTGAAACTTTTTACGTGAGGGGCGATTACGTCAAGGCGGCTGAAATTTTCCTGGAGGGCTTCCAAGGAAATCCAAATGGGCAAAAGGCGCCCGATGTCCTGTTGAAGCTCGGAATGTCGTTGGCCAACCTCGACAAGAAGCGCGAGGCCTGCGCGGCATTCGGAAAGCTGGCCAACGAATACACGAGCGCGCCCGCCAACATCAAAAGGCTGGTCGCGCGCGAGCGATCCCGGAACGCCTGCGAATGAGGCCATGAGGGGCGTTTCCGAAAATACCTTCGCCCAATTGATGGCGCAGCTGTCACCGTCTGCGAAAACCTCGACCCTTGCGCTTGCCGTTTCGGGCGGGTGCGACAGCATGGCGCTTTGTGTGTTGGCGGATCGTTGGGCCCGCGCGCAAGGGAGCAGGGTTGTGGCCTTGACCGTGGATCACGGCCTGCGGCCCGGGTCCGCCGACGAAGCGGTTCGAGTTGGCCGCTGGCTTTCGAACCGTCGGATTGAGCATCATGTACTGGCCTGGACCGGCCCGAAACCGCGAACCCGCATTCAGGAAAAAGCCCGTGAGGCCCGGTACGAATTGCTGACCGGCTGGTGCCGTGCCAATGGCGTTGGCGATTTGGCGTTGGCCCATCAATTGGAGGATCAGGCCGAGACGTTCGTCATGCGCCTGCGTCGCGGCAGCGGCCCCGACGGCCTTGCCGGTATGAGCGCCGTTGTCGAGCGACGAGGGGTTCGTATCCTGCGGCCTTTGTTGGGCGTTTCGCGCGGAGCACTGGAAAAGACGCTTGAAGAGTTTGGTCAGGAATGGCTTGACGATCCGTCAAACCGCAATCGCGCCTTCGAGCGCATTCAAATTCGCGAGAGCTTTCCTGCGCTGGCCGAAGCAGGATACCGGCCTAATGATCTAGCCGGATTGGCTGCGGCCTTCGGGCGTCTGCGGTCCTTGGCCGAAAAGGAAGCAGTAACGTTGCTGGCGAGGACCTGTCGGCTCGATAGGGTGGGATTCGCCGAAATCGATGTGGATACACTGGCGTCGGCCCCAAGGCTGTTTGCCATGCGTGTCCTGGCAAGTGTGGCGGCCTGCATCGGAGGCACTGCCTACGGGGTTGATCGCCGAAAACTGGCTGGTCTGTACGATTGGGTCTGTGACGGCGGTGAAGCAAAATCCTTGTGCGTCGCGCATTGCCGCTTTCAAAAAACCCACCGCCGCCTGATCGTCAGCCGGGAAAATCGCGGCTTGCCGAAACAAAAACTCGAAACGAAGCGAAACGACATTTTGTGGGACGGACGATTTCAACTTTGCGTGATTGCTCCGACGGAGAAAGCCGAAGATATTTTCGTCGGGCCGCTGGGGCGCGATGGCTGGGCCGAAGTGGTGGCCGCTGATCCGGGTGCGCGGGAGCTTGGCATTCCATACCCCGCACGCCTCGTATTACCGGCGATCCGAGATATGGTGGGCGTTTGCGAGGTTCCGCATCTGTCGTTTCGGCGGCCGGGATTAGAAGGCCATGCAATTGTTCAAGAGGTCGATTTTTCGCCACGAAACAAACTTTCGGCACAGGGCTTTTGCCTTGCGCCCAAAGTTTCTTGTACTATCTCATGAGATGTGACAGGAACGGGCGGCTCCGCGCGCACGGTTGGCGCGCCCGCGGGGCAGTTACAGGAAGGACGGTTTAGTGAATTTCAATCGGAATATAGCGCTTTGGATCGTTATTGCGCTTCTCGTGTTTGCTTTGTTCAACCTTTTTCAAGGGTCGCCCACGCAGGGACCCGAGAACACCTTGGCGTTTTCCGAGTTTGTAACCGAGGTTGATCGGGGCGAAATCCTCGAGGTTACCATTCAGGGCCGGAAGATCACCGGCCACTATCGGGATGGACGCAATTTCAGCACCTATGCGCCCGAGGACCCCGGTCTGGTTAGCCGGTTGAACGAACGCAGTGTGCGCATTACCGCCGTTCCGACGGACGATGGCCCGACCCTTTGGGGGGTTTTGCTGTCGTGGTTCCCGTTCCTGATCATCATTGGTATCTGGGTGCTCTTCATGCGCCAGATGCAGGGCGGCGGTGGCAAGGCCATGGGCTTCGGCAAGTCGAAGGCACGCCTCCTGACCGAGAAATCTGGTCGCGTCACCTTCGAAGACGTGGCGGGGATCGACGAGGCAAAGCAGGAACTTGAAGAAATCGTCGAATTTCTCAAGGACCCCCACCGGTTCCAGCGCCTTGGCGGAAAAATCCCCAAGGGCTGCCTGCTTGTTGGCCCTCCGGGCACCGGCAAGACGCTGCTGGCGCGCGCTATTGCGGGCGAGGCGAACGTTCCGTTCTTCACCATTTCGGGCTCGGACTTCGTTGAAATGTTCGTCGGCGTCGGCGCATCACGTGTGCGCGACATGTTCGAACAGGGCAAGAAGAACGCGCCCTGTATTATCTTCATCGACGAACTGGACGCCGTTGGGCGTCATCGCGGCGCAGGCCTTGGCGGTGGCAACGACGAACGCGAGCAGACCCTGAATCAGCTTCTGGTCGAGATGGACGGATTTGAGTCGAATGAAGGCGTCATCCTGATCGCCGCGACCAACCGGCCCGACGTGCTGGACCCGGCGCTGCTTCGCCCCGGTCGTTTCGACCGTCAGGTGGTGGTGCCCAATCCCGATATTCTGGGCCGCGAGAAAATTCTCAAGGTTCATATGCGCGATATTCCCATCGGAACCGATGTGGACGCCCGTGTCGTTGCCCGTGGCACTCCCGGGTTCTCGGGCGCCGATCTGGCCAATCTGGTCAACGAGGCGGCGTTGTTGGCCGCGCGGGGCAACAAGCGTCTTGTCGGCATGGTCGATTTCGAGGCGGCCAAGGACAAGGTTATGATGGGGGCCGAGCGGCGCTCTATGGTCATGACCGACGACGAAAAGAAACTGACCGCCTATCACGAGGCGGGCCATGCTCTGGTCGGGCTGCACGTGCCCAAGACCGATCCGCTGCACAAGGTGACGATCATTCCGCGCGGCCGGGCTTTGGGTCTGACCATGCAGCTTCCCGAACGTGACAAGCTCAGCCAGTCGAAAATCGAAATCAAAAGCATGCTGGCCATTCTTTATGGCGGCCGCGTTGCTGAAGAGATCGTCTTCGGGATGGAAAACATCACCACCGGTGCCGGCTCCGACATCCAGCGGGCCACCGATCTGGCGCGGCGCATGGTGACCGAATTCGGGTTCTCCGAAAAACTCGGCCCCCTGCGTTATACCGACAATCAGGAAGAGGTTTTCCTCGGCCATTCGGTGACCCAGCACAAGAACGTTTCTGATGCGACGGCCCAAATCATCGACGACGAAATCCGTGGCCTGATTGACGAAGCGGAAAGCCTGGCCAGGGTCATTCTCAAGGAACACGGCGACGATCTTGAAATGATCGCCCAGGCGCTGCTTGAATACGAAACCCTTTCGGGTGACGAGGTGAAGGCGCTGCTCAAGGGCGAACCGATTGTCCGGAAGGAAGACGACGAACCGACCGAAACCGGCAAGGACAACGCTTCGAGCTCTTCGGTGCCGTCCAGCGGCACGCCGAAAAAGGGGCCGCGTGGCGGCCTCGAAGCGGAACCGCAGCCCGGGTCGTAAATGCCGTGACGACGAACGATCACATCGACGAAAGCCCCGCCTTGCCGCGGGGCTTTCTCGATTCCGGACAATTTGCGAGCCTTTCGCTGGATGCTCCGGTTCTTATGGGGATCGTCAACGTGACGCCGGACAGTTTTTCCGACGGCGGCAAATTCTTCGATGCGGAACGTGCCATTTCGCACGGGCGGCAATTGGCTGCCGAAGGGGCGGCGATCCTGGATGTTGGCGGCGAGTCCACCCGACCGGGCGCGGACCCGGTTTCTCCCGATGACGAGATTGCCCGCGTTTTGCCGGTCGTGCGTGCCTTGGCGGGGGAGGGATACTGCGTTTCCATCGACACCCGACGCGCCCGCGTGATGAAAGCGGCCCTTGAATGTGGTGCGGTGATCATCAACGACGTGACCGCGCTGGAAGGCGAAGCGCAATCCCTTTCGGTGGTGGCGGCGAGCCAGGCGTCGGTGATTCTCATGCATATGCAGGGCGATCCCGGAACGATGCAGGAAAACCCGCGTTACGACGACGCTGCCTTGGATATTTTCAAATACCTGGAAGCCCGTGTTGTGGTGTGTGAGGAGGCCGGAATTCCGCGCAGCCGTATCGCCGTCGACCCGGGTATAGGATTCGGCAAAACTCTTGAGCACAATTTGCAGATCATTTCCCGTCTTGGCGTCTATGGCGGGCTGGGGTGCCCGGTTGTGCTGGGTGCTTCGCGAAAAAGAATTATCGGCGAGTTGAACGACGACGCTCCCGTTGGCGAACGGCTTTGCGGATCTGTGGCGGCGGCGCTGAGCGGTGTTTCCGGGGGAGCCAGGATATTGCGCGTTCACGACGTCGCCGATACGCGGCAGGCGTTGAACGTGTGGCAGGCAATTCAGGCTGCGAAATAATAAAGAAAGTGTTGGAAAAACCGGGCGCGTGATGTACCCCCGGTGGATCATTTTTTTACGGAATTGTCATGATCAGAAAGCTTTTTGGGACGGATGGAATTCGCGGCACGGCCAATCGCGATCCGATGACGGCGGAAATCGCGCTGAAGGTCGGAATGGCGGCGGGCGCCCACTTTACGCACGGCGACCACAGACATCGGGTTGTCATTGGCAAGGACACCAGGTTGTCCGGCTACCTTCTGGCCCCGGCACTGACGGCGGGGTTCATTTCGGTGGGGATGGACGTGATTCTGGTCGACCCGTTGCCGACGCCGGCCGTGGCCATGCTGACCCGCAGCCTACGGGCCGATGTGGGTGTGATGATTTCGGCCTCGCACAATCCCTATCATGACAATGGCATCAAGCTTTTTAACGCCGACGGTCACAAGCTTTCAGACGAGGTAGAATACGAAATCGAACAACGCGTGATCGGAGACGCCGCAGTTGATCTTGCGCCGCCCGAAAAACTGGGGCGGGCCATGCGGCTGGATAACGCGCCGGGCCGCTATACTGAACACGTCAAACAGACTTTTCCGCGCGGGCTCAGCCTTGATGGGCTGAAAATCGTCGTCGATTGTGCCAATGGCGCGGCCTACAAAGTAGCACCCGAGGTGCTTTGGGAATTGGGCGCCGAAGTCATCCCCATCGGCGTCGACCCCGACGGTTTCAATATCAACAAGGGGTGCGGCTCGACCAGCACCGAAGCCATGTGCAGCCAGGTGGTCGCCCACGGCGCCGATATTGGAATGGCGCTGGATGGGGATGCCGATCGCATCATTCTCGCCGATGAAAAGGGAGTGCTTGTCGATGGCGATCAGGTGATGGGCTTGATCGCGGCGTATCTGCGCAAGAAAGGCTGTCTCGAAGGAAACGGCGTGGTTGCCACGGTGATGTCCAACCTGGGCCTTGAGCGCTACCTCGAGGGACTGGGGCTTGCCCTTCGTCGCACATCGGTCGGTGATCGCTATGTGGTCGAACACATGCGCTCGCAGGGATATAACCTGGGGGGTGAACAGTCGGGGCATATCGTTCTGGGGGATCACGCGACCACCGGTGACGGCCTGATCGCGGGCCTTCAGGTATTGGCGGCTTTGGTGGTGGCGGGAAAACCGGCCAGCGAGGTTTGCCGGGTGTTCGATCCGTTGCCGCAGGTCCTGCAAAACGTGCGCTTCACCAGCGGCCAGCCTCTTGACGACGACGACGTGAAAGACGCCATTGCCAAGGCCGAAAAGCGGCTTGAAGGAACCGGGCGGCTGCTTATCAGAAAGTCCGGGACGGAACCCTTGATCCGGGTGATGGCCGAAGGCGAGGACGAGGTGATGGTGGGCCAAGTGGTCGACGAACTTGTCGGCATTATCCAACGTGTTGTTACGTGAAATTATGAGAAAAGGTGGTTCGGTGATGAAAGGGCGTGTTCTGATAATTGCGGGATCGGACTCCGGCGGCGGGGCCGGTGTTCAGGCTGATATCAAAACCGTTTCCGCGTTGGGCGGATACGCCGCGACCGCCATTACCGCCCTGACCGCCCAAAACACCGAGGGCGTTCACGATATTCATGAAGTCCCGCCGGAATTCATCGCCAAGCAGATGGAGGTCGTTCTTTCGGATATCGGGGCCGATTGCATCAAGGTGGGCATGTTGCATAGCGCCGACGTTATAGATGCCGTGTGCGACGTGCTCGAAGCCAAGGCCGGCGACATCCCGATCGTGGTCGACCCGGTGATGGTGGCCAAGGGCGGCGCGTCACTTCTGAAAACCGAAGCCTTGGCGACCCTAAAGCGCCGCATGGTTCTGATCGCCAACGTGCTGACACCGAATGTTCCGGAGGCCGAAGCCTTGACTGGAATGACCATAGACAAGAATGAAAAGGCCCTGGTAGCGGGTCAGATGCTGGCGACGCTGGGGCCGACGGCGGTGTTCCTCAAGGGCGCTCATTTGGATGGCGATAGCATTTCCGATTTGTTGTTTGAGGAATCGGAGCTGGTGGAAACTTTCGAGGGCGAGCGGATTGATACCCGCCATACTCACGGGACCGGCTGCACCACCGCTGCCGGGATCGCCACCGGTTTGGCCCAGGGGTTGAGCATTCGTGATGCCGTTGCCCGCGCCCGCGCCTTTGTGCTCGAGGCAATCCGCACCGCTCCGGGGTACGGCAAAGGGCATGGGCCCCTGAACCACGGACATACGGTGGGGCCGTTTAGCGGTTAGCCTACATCACGTCAAGACACGGTGTTTGTCCGCAAACCAATAGATCGGCGATTATCGTCAAGCCGTGCTCCAACTCCTCGCGGGTTCGGGTCGCACCCATGCAAATTCGCAAGGCATGGGGAACGGCGGTGCGTCCAACCGCAAAGGGTGCCGACGGAATGACGTGTACGCCCCTTACCCTGGCCTTTTCGGTGAATTCTTCTGCCTGCCAGGGCGGTGGCAGGGGCAGCCAGAGATGGTAGCTTCCCGGCGTTGAATCGAAGGCGAAATCCTTTAAAACACGTTCGGCGATTTCCAGCCGGGCGCGCGATTCCCGGCGGTGCCAGCGCACCAGTTCCGCCGCCGTGCCGTCCTCGATCCAGCGCGTCATGATTTCGGCGGTGATCGGGCTGGTCATCCAGTTCATGGCCCGTTCGGCGCTGGAAACGGGCTCGGTCATACCGGGCGGCGTCAGGACGAAGCCAACCCGCAAGGAAGGCATCATGCATTTCGACGTGCTGGAAACGTAAAACGACTGTTCCGGCAGATATCCGCTGATCGGCAGTGGCCGGTCATCCTCCAGAAATCCGTAAACGTCGTCCTCGACGATGAATATTCCATACTTTCGCGCGATTTCTGCGATTTCCGCGCGGCGGCTTTCCGGCATGACCGTGCTGGTCGGATTGTGGAAAGTGGGAATGCAATAGAGAACCTTGGCATCCCCCTTTTGGCATGCGGCCTCGAACGCATCGGGCAGCATTCCCTCGTGGTCCATGGCGACGCCGCGTAGCCGTAAATGAAACATCGCCGCAACCGCCTTGATGCCGGGATAGGTCAACTCCTCGGTCAGGACCACATCGCCCGGCTGACACAATGCCGCCATGGTGATGGCCATGCCGTGCTGGGTCCCGTTGCACAAGACGACGCGATCCACGTGCGTTTCCAGGCCCGTATGCGAGATCAACTCGTTGGCCGCCGCGCGGTGACGCGGATTGCCCGCCGCAGGCTGATATCCGAATAGCGACGGGTCGAATGGGTTGCTGGCGATGCGCGATGCGGTCCGCGCGAACAGATCGGCACGAATTCCTTCCGGCGGGAAATTCAGGCTGAAATCGATGCCCGCAGGCGGTTGGTCGTGCCGGATCGCAAACAACTGTGTTGCAGAACCGCCGTTTGCGCTTTTAACGAACGTCCCGCGGCCAACCTCGCCAACGACGAGCCCGCGCCGTTCGGCCTCGGCATATCCGCGTGTCACCGTGCCCACGGTAACGCCCAGACGGTAGGAAAGGTCCCGATGTGCGGGCAGGCGGTCGCCCGCCGACAATTGCCCGTCGGCGATGGCCTCGCCAATGGCCTGGGCGATGGCCGCATATTTCGGGCCAGTGATTTCGTTCAGATCGGGCGTCCATATTGTCATGGTGACAATTAATACATTGACTCTTGCATTGTGTCAATTAACTATAAATGTAGGCATACGAAAGAGGGGTTATTGTCATGGTTAGACAACATTGTATCGATACAATCTACCGGCCCCGGATCGTAGTCCGTCAAACCCACGCGGCTCCGAGATCAACCGTTTTGCATAGGCTGCAAGCCGATTTCCGCCGCCTCGCCGACACCGTGGCCGAATGGAGAAGGCGTCGCCGCAGCCGGCTTTATCTGGCCCGCATGAGCGATTTCGAGCTGCACGATCTGGGATTGTCACGAATCGACGCCGATCAGGAAGCCGAACAGCCGTTCTGGCGCAAAACCAAGGCCCGGTAACAATTTATCCGGCGTAATTGTTCGGCTTGAATCCGATCGCGCTTGATGCACAATCGGATTGGGCTGAACGCGCGCCGAAAACAATAGGGGGGAAATCGGGCATGACCGAAGAAGTTTTCCGCGAAGACTCGTACGCCAAATCCTGCGACGCCACCGTGATCGCGGTTGACGAGCGCGGCATCGTGCTTGACCGAACCGTGTTTTATGCGACCGGCGGCGGACAGCCGGGCGATGTCGGCGTGCTTCGGTTTGGTGACGGAGGCGAAGTCCCCATTTGCGACACCCGCCCCGACCGTGCCACCGGCGAACATTTGCATGTCCCCGCGGAAGGTGCGCCCGCGGTGCAGCCTGGCGACGCGATCGTCGCCGAAATCGATTGGGAGCGGCGCTTTCGTTTAATGCGCATGCACACCACCATGCACCTGTTGTGTTCGCTGGTTCCCGAGGGGGTGACCGGCGGTTCCGTGGGCGAGGCAAAAAGCCGTCTTGATTTCAATTTGCCCGACCGGACCCTGGACAAGGAGGCCCTGTCCGAGGGGTTGAATAAACTGGTCGGCGAGGACCACGCCATCGGTTTTCGCTGGATCACCGATGGCGAGATGGCGGTGCAGCCCGAACTGGTCAGAACCATGTCGGTCAAGCCGCCCTCGGGCGTCGGGCGGGTGCGGCTGATTTCCATCGGAGACATCGATCTTCAACCCTGTGGTGGCACCCATGTTGCGCGAACCGGCGAGATCGGACGTGTGCGCATCGGCAAGATCGAGAACAAGGGCAGGCACAATCGCCGTGTGAACATCCATCTGGACGAATGAGAAACCTTATGAATTTGCAGATATTTCAGATCGACGCCTTTACCGATAACGTGTTTGCCGGAAACCCGGCGGCTGTCTGTCCGCTGAACGAATGGCTTCCCGACGATCAAATGCAAAAGATCGCGCTTGAGAACAATCTTTCCGAAACGGCCTTCTTTGTCGACACGGGAGACGCCTTTGGCTTGCGCTGGTTTACGCCGGCGGAAGAGGTCGATCTGTGCGGCCATGCCACCCTGGCGACGGCGTATCTTCTGCTTACAAGGTTGACGCCGGAAAAGGCGCGTGTCGATTTTGATACCCGCAGCGGACGTCTGAGCGTGACCCGTGATGGTGATTTTCTGGCCATGGATTTTCCGGCGCAGCCGCCGCGAAGGATGGACACGCCGCAGGCAATCGCCGATGCCCTGGGTGGTTCGCCCCGTGAATTCTGGGCGCAGAGGGACTTTATGGCCGTCTATGAAACCGAGGCCGAGGTTCGCGTCCTTAAACCCGACATGGCAGGGCTAATGGATATCGACGGGCGAGGTGTCATCGCGACCGCCCCCGGCGAGGAATGCGATTTCGTTTCGCGCTTTTTCGCGCCCGCCGTCGGCATCCCCGAAGACCCGGTGACGGGCTCGACCCACTGCGTTTTGGTTCCCTATTGGTCCGAGCGGCTGGGCAAGGCCGATTTGACGGCCCGTCAGGTTTCACCGCGCGGCGGCGAATTGTTTTGCCGCAACGAGGGAAATCGCGTTCGCATAGCCGGGCGCGCGGCGCTTTATATGGTCGGTGAGATATTTGTCTGAGCCACGCTTTTGCCCTATGGTTAAGCGAATGTTAGTACTATGTGCGGTACCGATGTACTATACGTAGTGTGCTCTTCCTGAATGCGCCCCCATTGAAAGGTCCGGGGGAACGTCCGGGAAGGGGTCGTGTGTTGTTCCGGGGGAAAAGGGTAAAGAGCCGTGAAGAGGAATTTGCTTCGCTTCGCCGTTCTGCTGACGGCAGGACTGGCTGTCAGCGCGTGTGGTTATGTCCAGAATACGGAAATCTTCGATGACGAGTTTTGGGCGTCCAGTCCGCTCAAGGACAATACCTCCGCCGAGCTTGGTCTCGCCGAACTGGGAAAAGGCAACTACAGCGCCGCCGAACATCATTTTCGCAGTGCGCTGAAAAAGAATCCGAAGGATGTTCACGCGCTGCTGGGCATGGGTGTCTTGTATCAAAACACCGGCCAGACGACCAAGGCCCGTGAAATGTACGAAGCCATTTTGGCCGTGCGGCCCGATGCTTCCGAACAGTTTGTCATCTGGAATACCACCAACACCCGCCCGGTGTCCGAAATCGCCAGCGTAAATCTCGCGCTGCTGCAAAGCCGTGGCGTTGTGGCCGGTGTCGAGAAAGGGGCTGCCGGGCGCGAAGGGCAGGCCTCCGACGTCGCCGGAGCGCCTCAGGTTTCCGCCATGATGGGGCGCAACCTCACCCAACCGGCGTCCTCGACCCCGGCAGGGGCCGCAGCGGCAAGCGGCGTCATGTCGGTATTAAGCCAGGGTGATCTGAATGTGGTATCGCGTTTCAAGACCCTTGGCGCGCTGCGTGACGAGGGACTGGTAACGGTTGAAGAATACGGCAAGCGCCGTCAGGCCAATCTGGGTGCGCTTCTTCCCTTAACGTCGCCGCCGCCGGCTGCGGGTCTGGATCGCCCCGTGCCCAGCACCGATCAAATCTCCGGTCGTCTTCGGGCCATTGGCCGCGCGCTTGAAATGCGCGCCATGACCATCAAGCAACACTCGGCGGAACGCTCGATGATCGTCGATGCGCTCATGCCGGCGGCTCCGGTCGCCGTGGCCAACCCGGCCCCGCCGCCGCAAGGATTGATGGAGGCCGCCGACGCCGTGCGCCGCATCGAGGCGTTGCAGGGCGAGGGATTGATTTCGTCCGACGAGTACACCCGCGAACGCGCGGCCATCGAAAGTTCCATGCAGCCGAAACCCATGGCGGGCGGGGCTCCTGCGAAAATGGCTGCGCCGAAAGATGCCGACAAAGAAGCCGCAACCATGCCATCTGGACCGCAGCCGGCTGTACATCTGGCGTCCTACAGGTCGCGAAAATCCGCCGATACGGGCTGGGCGCAGCTTCGCCGGACGCAAAAGCAGCTTCTCGGCGGGCTTTCGCACGAGATCAAGCAGATCAATCTGGGACGCGGGAAAGGCACCTTCTACCGTCTGCTGGCCGGGCCGCTGGCCAGTGAGGCCGCAGCCGAAAAGATGTGCCGCAGCCTGAAACAACGCCGCCAGTACTGCGAACCCAGCTTTATGAGCGGCGGTTAGGATATTTTCAGTCGGGCAGGGTACCAAACCAGTCAATCTTCGTAGAGCGCCCTTCTGGCGGGCGGCATGTGCTTGAGGCGTTGTTCTGCTTCGTTCGGGCCGACCGCCTCCAGGCCGCCGTCTTCGTTTTGTAAAATGACGCCGGAGTTTTTGAGCATTTTCAGTCGCCGTTTACGTTCTTCGGGGTCGGCGGCGCAGATTAGCTGACAGTTACCGCACGTCATACGCAGCTTCTCGTCCGTATAGAAAAATGTGCGGCCGCCCGGAGCCTGGGGCCATTTCGCATAAGCCTCGGTAATTTTTTCGTAGGCTGCCGGAATGTCCTTATCATCCCTGGGAATTTCAAAACGCCCCGGGGACCATGTCGACCAGCGACCGTTTGGGGCCAATCCCGTATAACCGCTGCAAACCAGATCGCAGCGCGCCAGACTGCGCCTTTCTGAATAGGTCACTTCTGCATCTCCAAGGTTTACGCGGGTTTTGTTTTCAAAATCCATGAATCTGGACGTGCAGGAGGCCAGACAGAGGCGGCAGTCATCGCAATAGTTCTCTTCCGGCGGCAGAGGCGGTGTGGCCACCAGTTCGGCCTTGGTGACGACAGCAGCCAATATGACGGTCGCGCCGTATTCCGGCGTAATCAGGTTGCCCGACATGCCCATGAACCCCAGCCCCGATTGTGCCGCCAGATAGCGATGTGCGATGTCCGGGTAAACCGGCTCCATGGGGTCATAGGCCGCATCGCCGCCTTCGGGTCGCCGGTAGACGAGGTTGGCGGCAACGGGAACAGACTTGTACCCCTTGTTGATCAGATAGTTTGATAAATGCAACGCAATACCGCTGGCCGTCACGTTGGCGCGGATCATTTCCTTTTCCAGACGCTCCCGGTCCTGTTTCATCAGGTAGGGCGAGATGCTGTCCGGGTCCATGGCGACGGCGAAACTGACCGCCGATTTAGCACCTTCAAGCACATACGTCAGGTCCGCAGACGGCGGCCCGCCGTCTAGGGCTTCCGTCCCGACAATGCCTGCCTTGGCCGCGCCCTCGATCAAGGTGAAATCGAGGGTGGATCGGCTCAGTTCCAGGTTTTTGGTTTCACCCGTATTCATCTAATCGTCCGTCTGGACGACCTTTTCCTCGACCAGTTCATCCACTTCCGAAGAACTGTATCCCAGCAATTCCTCCAGAATGGGGCGCGTGTCATGGCCCAGTCCGGGGGCTGCGTTGGCTGGAAGCTCGAGGTTGGAGGACAGATGCGGCACGGAGCGGGCGAATTTGGTGCCGTCCACATCCATGAGCATTCCGCGCGCTTCCACGTGCGGGTCTTTGAAAATATCCTCCGCCGAATAGACCGGGCCGGTGGGAACGCCCGCCGCGTTCAGGGTGTCCACGGCTTCGGCGCGGGTCACGCCCGCCAGCCAGTCTTCGAGAATAGGCCGCAGGTATTCAGCGTTTTCGGAACGCGCCGGGCCGTTATTGGACCGTTCGTCCTCGATCAGGTCCGGCCGCCCGATGGTTTCGCAAATACGGCTCCAAATGATGTTGTCGGGAACGTTCAGCGCGATGTAGCCGTCCTTGGTCTGGAACGCGCCGCGCGGCCACACATTGCGCAGGCGCCCCCGTTCGATGACCTGACCCGAAACGCCATAAGTGGCCAAAGCCTGCTCACCAAGGGCCAGCATGTTGTCCAGCATGGAACTGTCGACCAGTTGCCCCTCGCCCGTGCGCTCGCGCGCGAACAACGCTTGCATGATGCCGTAGGCCGTGACCTGCCCGGTGTAAATATCGGCCATGCCATAAGTGGTCCACGACGGCGGTTTGTCGGCGAAACCCACCTGATGCATGATCCCGCCCATGGCCTCGGCGACGATGTCAAAGGCGGGGCGGTCGGAATAGGGACCCTGGTACCCGGGCATGCGCCCAAATCCTGAAATGATCGCCCAGATCAGCTTGGGATTGAGCTTGCTCATGGCTTCATAGCCCAGACCCTGACGGTCCATGGACCCGGGCCGCAGATTTTCGACCACCACATCCGAAGCGCCCACAAGGCGGCGGTAGACCTCCTGACCCTTCGGGTTGCGAAGATCCAGCGCCAGGCTCTTCTTGTTGCGGTTATAGCCCATGAACCCGGCGGCCATCTTGGCCCCGTCCTTCTCGACGAAGGGCGGGATGGAGCGGCGCGGATCACCCTTTCCGGGACGCTCGATTTTGATAACCTCGGCCCCGGCATCGGCCAGAAGCATGGTGCAGTAGGGTCCGGCCATATACTGTTCAAGGCCGGTAACGCGGATGCCCGAAAGTGGACGGCTCATTTTCTTATACCTCCAAAAAAGCGAATTGATTATTCGCCGATCCATTCAAAGACGGTCGAAACTCCCATGCCAACGCCCACGCACAGGCTGGCCAGCCCATAGAAGGGCCGGTTGGCGTCGGGTGCGCGGCGTTCCATTTCGTGCATCAGGCTGACCACGATGCGCGCCCCCGTGGCGCCCGTCGGGTGGCCCAGCGCAATGCCGCTGCCATTGACGTTGGTGATGTCGTGATCCAGACCCAGCTTGCGCATGCAGCCGATGGCCTGGGCGGCGAAGGCTTCATTCAGCTCGATCAGACCGATGTCCTCGATTTTGAGGTCCAGCCTTTTCAGCAATTTTTTCGTCGCCGGAACCGGTCCATACCCCATGACGCCGGGTTCGACGCCGGCCACCGCCGAGCCGAGCCAACGCAACTTCGGCTTCATGCCAAGCTCGTCAGCCTTCTCGCGGCTCATCATCAGAACGGCGGCGGCACCATCGTTGATGCCGCTGGAATTGCCCGCGGTGACCGTGCCGCCCTTGCGAAAGGCGGGGCGCAGCTTAGCCATTTGTTCGACCGATGTGTCCAGAACGTAGCGACCGTCTTCTATGCGGTAGCGCGGATGCTCGTCGGTATCGACGATGATCGCGTCGCCCTTGCGTTGCGGGATTTCAATGGGGACGATCTCGTCCGCGAACTTTCCATCGTCGATGGCGGTGACCGCGCGGCGGTGGCTTTCAACGGCGAACGCATCCTGGTCTTCGCGCGAAATGCCGATGTCCTCGGCGATGTTTTCCGCCGTTTCGCCAAGGCTGACGATGGGATACAGCGCATCCAATTTCGGATTGTTGTAGCGCCAGCCCACTGTGGTGTCCCACATTTTCGGATGGCCGAAGGCGGGCACGCGCTCGGGCTTGGGCATGGACCAGGGCGCGCGGCTCATGGCTTCGACGCCGCTGCCGATGAAGACATCGCCTTCGTCCGCGATGATTGCCTTGGCGGCCTGATTGATGGCCTCAAGGGCGGACGAGCAGTTGCGGTTGACGGTGACACCCGACACGTCTGCGGGAAATCCGGCCAGCAGAACGGCCATGCGGGCGACGTCGCGGTTGTCTTCGCCGGCCTGATTGCCGCACCCGGCATAAACGTCCTCAAGAAGCGCCGGGTCGACGCGCGCGCGCTCCATCAGCCCTTTATATACCTCGGCCAGCAAATCATCGGGCCGAACGCTCGAAAGGCCGCCGCCGAACTTTCCGATCGGGCTGCGCACCCCGTCTACGATCACAACTTCTTTCATGTTCTTATCCTTGGACTTCAGTTTTCACTTATTGGACGGCTTGAACGGGAGCAAGCGGCGCGCCTGCGGCCGCCGGGTCTTGCGGAACTTCCCGCGGCGAAACGGTGATGGAGATTTCGGATCCGCGAAGGGTGCGGCCCTGTATCTGAATGGTTGCGATGCGTTGCTCGCGCGAATAGGTCAGGACACTGGCTGCCGCGCGCACCGAGGTGATCTCGCGCCAGCCGAATCCCGGCAAGCTCCCCCGGTAGAAATCAAATATCTGGCCCGAGTCGTTGCCGGAATTGATGACCAGACGTCCAAACCATGTTTCTCCGGCTCCGAATATCAGGGTTTTGTCGACGTCGATTTCGCCGCCGCTGACCATGGGCAGGTCCGGAAAGGTGGTGAACCCGGTGACGGTTTGTCCCGCATCGTTTGCACTGGGGGGCGGGCTTACGCCGACCTTTTGTGTACATCCCGAAAGCACAAGGGCTCCGACAAATAGAGCAGCACCCAAAGCCGTTGCCGATTTGCCCATGATATTTCCCCTTTTTTCGCGAAATATGTGCCCGACGGGCTGGACGAATTCCTCAATCAAACCTATATCATCCCGGCGTCCTTTGGCCAACCGCAGTTGCGTGTTTGCTGCGTGTTTCGGGCATGTTCCTCCGAGGCGGTTGTTTTGGCCGGGCGGGGCCGGTATAATAATCGGCCCAAATAGATTATTCCGTTTGACAACGGTGATGGGGTGGCGTAGAAACCGCCTCCGACGCGACGGTCGGTTGGGTTTTTTTCCGGCGGTCGCTGTTTTG
>JABGRG010000068.1 GCA_018648445.1 Rhodospirillales bacterium
CCTTAACGTCCTCGTCGCCGTCGCCCTCGCCGAATTCGTGCAGATGGGATTGCCGCGTCTGGTCACGCGAATCCTCCGCGCCCGCTTCCTCGGCGTCGGCGAAATTAGCCAGGACGTCCTTGTTGATCTTGGCGTAGGCCTCGGCCTGAATGGGTCCGACGACGCTGGCCATTGTCTTTCCGAACATGTCTTCAGGCGCGATGCCGGCCTCGCGCGCGGCGGGTTCGTTGGCGAAGGTGTACTTAGTGTCACCAGTGACAGCCACAATGCTCAAGGGTTGGCTGTTCGTCACGACGCGCATGAATTTGCTCATGTTTTCAAAGCGTTCGGACGAAACGCGGAACTTTTCGGCGGCCTGTGCTGCGCGCACCGATGTTCCGTGCCGCCAAACGGCGATGATGGCGATGGTGACGCCGACGATGATCAGAACGAAAACAATCAGAATGGTTTTCAGGCGGGTTTCGTTGGCGGCCAATGCCTCGGCCCGTGAAATCTTTCTGGCCAAAACCCAGGGTAAATTGGCGATGGGCCGCGAGACGACCAGAACTTCTTCGCCGCCGTAGTCTTGCTTAATACCGAAACCGCCCGGCTTTTGCGCGGCGTAGGCTGCCGCCAAATCGGGGGTGTCGGCGGCCAGGGATCGTTTTAAGGGCGGCGTCCCGTCGGCCAGCGGCGAAAGATACTCGACCGTGTTGCCCTTGAGCCGGACCAAATAGGTCTCGCCGGTTTTGGACATTTCACCGGGCTGCTCAAGGGCCTGGAAAAGTTTGGCATCCAGAGTGCGAATGCCGACGACGGCGCCGATACCGGTCGCCCCTTCATCTTGCTGAATGCCGTATACGGGCAGGGCAAAACCGATGGTAGGTTCGTTCGACGCGCCCATGAAGATATCGATCAGCGCGGGCTCACCGTCCAGCGCCTTGGAAACGGCGGCGCGAATTTTCCCGCTTATGGGGGGCATTCCCGGCGTGCTGACGATGGGCTGGCCCTTGGCGTCGACCAGCCCCAATCCGGCAACGCCGACCCGTTCGATATTTGCCGCGACCTCGCCATCAAGCTCAGGCGCTTTGAAACCGGTGCGATCGGCCGTCGCGACCAACAGGTTGCGAAGGTATCCGGCCTCGGCCTCACCGCCTTCGCTATCGTTCGTTTCTTCTTCCTCCTCGCCTTCTTCCTCTTCCGCTTCCTCCAAACCGTCGTCGAGCCCCAATTCATTGAGCCCGTCGTCTTCGGCCTCGGTCGGTTCTTCGGCAGGTTCTGGCTCGGGTTCTCCGTCTTCGTCTTCCTCCGATTCAAGCGTACTCATGTAGAGCTGGAGCGAGGCGTTTTGCGTTAGATCCCGTAGTGTCGTGAAGTTGCCTTCGGCCCATTCCTGAACCGCGGCGACACGGCTGTCGGCGACGATTCCCAGACGAATTTGCCAGGCCTGAAGGTCGCGCCGTCGCTCGTCATCGACGAATTTCAGCGCGAACACGACGGCAAGCGCGATGCCGATCACCATTCCGATGGCACATCCGACGACAATCCAGTTTACCTTGCGTCGCGGAGCTTTTTCTTCGGTGACGGTCTCGTCCTTGGAATCGGCCATACTGCCCCCCACATACAAACCCAAGCGCACCGAAAAACAGTATCATTCCCTTGGGCGGCCAAAAACCCTAAAATAGTGGCCGCGTAGGCAAGGACCGACCGGTGGATTTGCGCATGGCCGTTTCTGATCGTTCGAGCATTTCGTTTGTTAAGGTGGCGATGGTAACCGTCGCCGCCGCAATGCTTGTAACGTCGGGCCTGGTTGCGATGGCCCCGGCCCAAGCCGCCAAGGGAAAGGCGGTGGCCAGTTTTTTCAGCAGCAAGGAAGTGCGTTCCAAAGATATGAAGCCGTTCAAGAAATGGACTGCTGCGGTGAAACGCTATTCCGGAGAAAAGGGCAAGGCCAAGAAAACCAAGGGGAGCTGTAAGTCAAAGAAGTTCAACAAATGCCACTACCAAAAATGGATCAAGTTTCTGGTTGGCATTAAGAAAAAGGACAAGTTGACGCAGATTAAGGCCGTTAACAAGTTCATGAACAAGTCCCGCTACATCACTGACAAAAACAATTGGGGCAAAAAGGATTTCTGGGCGTCGCCGGGGGAATTCATGGCCCGGTTCGGTGATTGCGAGGATTTCGCCATCGCCAAATTCATGTCCTTACGCCTTTTGGGTTTCAAGAACGCTGAAATCAGGGTGGTTGCGGTCAAGGACCTCAACCTGAAGGTCGGCCACGCCATCCTTGTCGCCTTTGTTGACGGCAAGACCTATGTCCTCGACAATCAGATCAAGCAGGTGATCGCCGCCGAACGCGTGCGCCACTACAAGCCGGTTTTCTCCATTAATACAAAGTATTGGTGGCGTCATCTGAGTTAATATTACATTTCTCTAATAAATAAACCTTCGATACCTTCACCCCCGATAACCAAACGGAAGTGTCGCCGGATCGTGCGACGCATGTCGAAAACCCCAGAAATCCGCCGAAAAGACCAGCGTTTGCGCCGGCCTTCATGAAGTGCGCCGAGTACTTGCCCTTAGTGTTGGCAGAGGGAAACTTACAAAGTATCCGGGAAATTTTCCGTGAAAAATTGGAGAAACATGAATGGAAAGTTACCAGTTTCTAGGGTTTTGATAAATTTTGTTTCAAAAATCGCAGTAATGATAATTATTCGCAAGTAACGAATACTAGTTTAGAAAACATCTAACTTGAAACGCGGCGCGTTTTTCTGTACACCTACCGCCCGAGGAAACCCAAAGAAAGAGCCAGACTGTGTGGCCGGAAAGACTGCCTCTTTTCATAAATCAATGAACGGAACCGGGGCTCCATTGAGATGCTCGATACTCTCGCATTTATTCTGATCGTATTGCCGTTTTTGGCGGCGCTTGGTTGCTTTGCCATCCGCGCGTCCGCTGTACGCTCTGTGATCATCGTGGCCACCAGCGCGCTGCTGGTCGTCGCTTTCATTATGTTGCTGCTTGAAGGTCCTGCGACCTACACGCCGGAAACGCTTTTCGGGGTTGGTATTCGCGAGATTATTCAGGTCGCGGATTTTGCGCTGCTGGCGCTGATCTTCTACTTCGGCGTTCGCTATAAAAGCGCCTTGGTGGTTGTTCTGGCGATCGTGCAGCTTGGCTTTGCCAGCTATCTCGAGTTTGGGCTCAGCACCCACGAGTATAGTCATTCCACTTTCGTAATCGACAACCTCACCCTGGTGATGGTTGGGATCATTACGGTGGTGGGCGGGGCGATCGCTATTCACGCGGTCCCGTACATGAAAGCCCATGAAGAGCACTTGCACCTGGAAACGAGCCGCCAGCCGCGGTTCTTCTTCGTGTTGGTCCTTTTCCTCGGCGCCATGAACGGCCTCGTTATGACCAACGACCTGTCGTACTTCTATTTCTTCTGGGAGATCACGACGCTGTGCTCGTTCCTGCTGATCGGCCACGACCAGACCGAAATCGCGACCAAGAACGCGGTTCGGGCGTTGTGGATGAACAGCTTGGGCGGTGTAGCTTTGATGGGCGCGATTGTCTGGTTCTATAAAGAACTGGGAACCTTCGATATCGCCGCCATCATCAAGGCCAGCCCGGAAACGGCCATGATGATGGTTCCGTTGGCTCTGCTGTGCTTTGGCGCTTTCACCAAGGCGGCGCAGGTTCCCTTCCAAAGCTGGCTGCTTGGTGCGATGGTTGCGCCAACGCCGGTTTCCGCCATGCTTCATTCATCGACAATGGTTAAGGCGGGTGTCTACGCGGTGGTACGGTTTGCTCCGGCTTTCACCGACACCTATCTCGGCTATGCGGTGGCGTTGGTTGGCGCGTTTACGTTCCTGGCAACGGCGGCGCTGGCGGTCGGACAGAGCAACGGCAAGAAAATCCTTGCTTACTCGACCATCAGCAACCTGGGCCTGATCGTTGCGTGCGCCGGTATCGGCACACCTGCGGCGTTGGCCGCGGCGATGCTGATCATCGTGTTCCATGCCATTTCCAAGGGCCTGTTGTTCCTGTGCGTCGGCACCATCGAACAAAAGATCGGCAGCCGAGACATCGAAGACATGCGTGGCGTCTACGCCGGAATGCCGGTGACGGCGTTGATTACGGTGATCGCAGTGATCACCATGATCCTGCCGCCTTTCGGCATGCTGCTCGGCAAATGGATGGCCATTGAATCGGCTGCTTCGGACTTGGCCCTGATCATCATGCTGGCCCTTGGTAGCGCCTTGACGATTGTTTATTGGGTGCGTTGGGCTGGTGGCGTCATGAGCGCGCCGTTCAGTGGCAAGATCGCCAAAGAGGAACAAGCTATCCTGACCCGTTGGCCGTTGGTTGGCTTGTGTGCCAGCGCGGTTCTCGTCAGCATCGCGTCGCCTTGGCTCTACACCGGTTTGGTGGGACCTGCGGTGGCGGCGATGGGTGCGTCTCCGTTCGAAATCAGTCAAGGCGTGTTCGGCAATCCCGCTGGGGCGTTCGCCGTGCTGCCGTTGTTCGCGGTGGTCGTGATCGGCTTCCTGTTTGCCTTGCGGGCAATGCGTAAGGCCGAAGTAACGCCTAACGCGATGCCGTACATGGGCGGGCTTCAGAACGAAGACGGTTCGGCTTATATCGGTCCGATGAACAAGGAAGTCCCGATCACCGTCGGTCACTATTACATGACGGCACTGTTCGGCGAGGAAAAGCTGTCACGCTGGGTAAATGGCGGGGCTGTGGCCCTCCTGGCGCTGATGTTCGTGATGGGAGGAATGCAGTGACAAACGTAATCTTGTTGGCCCTCGCGGGGCTGATTGTCGCGCCTCTCGTCGGTGGCCTCATCGGCGGTATCGACCGCAAGCTGACGGCGCGTGCGCAAGGGCGGTTCGGTCCTCCGATCGTGCAGTCCTTCTACGATGTGGCGAAGCTTTGGGCCAAGGAAACCACCGTTGCCAATCCGTGGCTGACCTTCTGTTCGTGGGTCTACGTCGGCGCGGCGGCGACTTCAGTGGTGCTCTTCTTTATGATGGGCGACCTGCTGCTGATCTTTTTCGTGCAGGCCATCGGTGCGGTGTTCCTTGTGATTGGCGCCCTTTCGGTGCCCTCACCATACAGTCAGGTTGGCGGCCAGCGCGAGCTGCTGCAAATTCTGGCGTATGAGCCGCTGTTGATCCTGGTCATCGCCGGTATTTACGTGACCACCGACAGCTTCAAGGTCGAGGCCGTCATCGCGCATGACACGCCGCTGCTCCTTGAATTGCCGTTGCTGTTCATCGTTCTCGGTTATGCGTTGACCATCAAGCTCAGGAAATCGCCTTTTGATATATCGGGTTCGCACCACGCGCACCAGGAACTGGTCAAGGGTGTTTACACCGAGTATGTCGGCCGCAACCTGGCGCTAGTTGAAATTGCTCACTGGTACGAAACCATTCTGATCCTGGGCTTCGTCGCTCTGTTCTGGACGACGAGCTTGGTCGGTCTGGTGGTTCTGCTGCTGGTGACCTATGCGCTTGAAATTATCATCGACAACATTTCGGCCCGTTTGACTTGGCGGTGGATGTTGGGATCGGTCTGGATCGCCGGACTGTGCCTTTCCACGGTTAATCTCGCGTGGCTGTACTTCGCTTAAGGGGCTGCTCAGATGCTTGGTAACTTCGTTAAGAAATCCCAACTCAAGTCGCCTTGGCTGATTCACTTCGACTGTGGAAGCTGCAACGGGTGCGATATTGAAGTGTTGGCCTGCCTGACGCCGCTTTACGATATTGAACGCTTCGGCATCATCAATGTCGGTAATCCCAAGCACGCAGATGTGCTTCTGGTGACTGGCACGGTGAACCCTCGCAATGCCAAGGTTCTCAAAAAGATCTACGACCAGATGCCCAATCCGAAACTGGTCATCGCCATCGGCGCATGCGGCCTTTCGGGCGGCGTGTTCCGCGATTGCTATAACGTTATGGGCGGGGTTGATACGGCTATTCCGGTTAACGTTTACGTTCCCGGATGTGCGGCCAAGCCCGAAGCGATTATCGACGGCGTGGTCACTGGCTTGGGATTGTTGGCCGAAATGCAGAAGGAAGCCGAAAAGGCGGCCGCTTAGGCGGTGGCATATGGCCCTTTGGTAACAAGGAAGACGACCGTGGAATTAGAAAGCACGACAATCACCCGGGGAACCGTGGTTGACGAAGTGACAAAACTGAAAAACGACGGATACCGCTTCGTGACCATGTCCGTTGTCGATCTGGACGAGGATAGTGTCGATATCCTGTACCATTTCGACAAGGATCTGGACGTGGTCAATCTGCGCATGGCCGTGCCCAAGAAAGAGCCCGTGCCCAGCATCAGCGGAGTGTATTTTGCCGCGTTTCTGATTGAAAACGAAAGCAAGGATCATTTCGGCCTCGAGTTTGATGGCCTGGTTCTCGATTTCGGCGGCACGCTCTACCTTGAAGAAGAGGTTCAGCGGACCCCGTTCTGCAAGTACGGCGTTATCCGCAAGGACGCCGAGGCGGCACCTGAGGGAGCCGCGTAAAGCGCGATTTAAGGAAAGATCATGGCAAGAACGATCGTACCATTCGGACCGCAGCATCCCGTTCTACCGGAACCCATCCACGTCACCGTGACGGTGGAGGACGAGATCATCACCGACGCCGTTCCGGCGCTTGGTTATGTTCATCGGGGCCTGGAAACGCTGGCGGACATTCGCGACCACGTGCAGATGATCCAGGTGGTCGAGCGCGTATGTGGCATCTGCTCGATGATCCACGCCGCATGTTATGTGCAGGGCATCGAGGAAATGATGGGTGTGGAAGTTCCACGCCGGGCTGAATACCTGCGGGTGATCTGGTCCGAACTGCACCGGATGCACAGCCACCTTCTGTGGCTTGGCCTGTATGCGGACGCGTTTGGCTTTGAATCGCTGTTCATGCAGTTCTGGCGTATTCGCGAACGCGTCATGGACGTCATGGAAGCGACCGCTGGCGCGCGCGTAATCATCTCGGTCAACGTTATCGGCGGTGTTCGCCGCGACCTTGATGAAGACCAGTGTAAATGGGTTCTTTCGGAGATCGAAGATGTCGAAAAGCAAATCCGGCAGCTTCAGACGACCATGCTTAACGACTACTCGGTCAAAAAACGGACCGTCGACGTCGGCGTCATCACCAAGGAGCAGGCGCTTGAACTCGGCGCCGCCGGGCCGTGCCTGCGCGGCAGTGGGGTTGCTCAGGACATGCGCATGCTGGGCTACGGCGCCTATGACGACATGGGCTTCGAGCCCATCGTCGAAACCGCCGGCGATTGTTACGCCCGTGGCGCGGTTCGGTTCCGCGAAACGTTGCAGGCTGGGGAGATTATCCGCAAGGCCATTGCCGGGCTGCCGGAAGGTGAAACCTCGGTTAAGGTTCGCGGGCGCCCGAAAGGCGAGGTCATCTCGCGGGTTGAACAGCCGCGCGGCGAATTGATGTACTACATCAAGGCCGACGGCTCTAAGAACCTGGACCGGTTGCGCATCCGCACACCGACATTCGCCAACATTCCGCCGCTGACTGCAATGCTGCCGGGGATGGAACTGGCCGATGTGCCCGTCATCATTCTGTCCATCGACCCGTGCATCAGCTGCACCGAACGATAAGAAAGGGGTAAAATAATATGGCTTTCATGACCCCAACCATCGTCAAAAACTTTTTTGGCAACCCCGCCACGCGGATGTATCCGATCACCACGCGTGAGCCGTTTTCCAATGCGCGCGGCGAGCTCTCGATCGACATCAAAGAGTGCAACATGTGCACCCTTTGTGCGCGGGCCTGTCCGGCACAATGCATTACCGTGGATCGCGAAAAAGCGACCTGGGAATGCGATCCGTTCGAGTGCGTTTACTGCGGCGTGTGTGTTGATGTTTGCGGACGCAAGTGCCTGCATCAGGCCGATCAGTACCGCGCTCCGGTGACAGAGAAATTCGTTATGCACGAACAGGGTGAAATTAAAAAGAAACCAAAAAAAGCCGCGAGCGACTCGGCGTAGATCGCAGCCTCGTAGCCTCTGTTCCTGCCGAGAATGCCGAACATAACGAAGTCGGCACTCTGATAGCCACCAAGCGAGCTAACCCCGCCCAAATGATAATGGGCGGGGTTTTTCCTAGTATGGGAATTGGTGGTGTCAGGCCACCAGATTGACCAGACTGCCCCGTGGAAGGGTGTCGCTTCCGTTGGCAATAGCTCGGGACAGGGACTGACCAGGCGCGCCCAACTGACCCAGATTGCGTTGCAGGGCTTCAAGGTTGGCTACCCGGCTGCCGACGCGAAACAGCGCTTCATCGACAGCGGCGATTCCGCGATCAATATCGGTTTTGCTCAGCAATATCAAATCGGAAAGGCCGAGGCCCTCGGTGTCGAGAGCCTGTGGAACGATTTCCAAACCGCCACCATAGCGCGACGTCTGGATCAGGATATTTCCTGACCTGCTTGAGATAAAATTTGCATTGTGGTTGAAGGTATTGGCAGCGATCAGGGTATCGATTTTTTCAAGCAGAACGCTGGCTTCGGCATGGACGTTGACGCGGGAAACACGGGATCCGGAAATGGTCAGCGCCGTGGTCGATGAGACCAGCGATTCGTGGTCGGCCGTTTCCAGCGCGCCGGCAAGGGCGCCCAGACTGTTTTTGATCGCCGTGCCGACCTTGATTGCTACCGTCAAGGCCGCCGACGCGGTTTGGGCGTCGACCGAGGTGACAAAACGCGGCGTAGTGCCGTTGGTCAGCTCGGGCGGTAACTCAAGCCCGATAGCGCCCGATGACGTCGAGCGCGACAAGCCGCGCAACGTCTGAATGCCCGCCACCGCAATGGAGGTGGAGGATACAGATGAAAATTCCAGGGCCACGTCCCTAGTCCCTGTTCAGCTGCCCAAAAAGTCCCGCTGCCATTATAGCACACGATCGGCGCCAGCGGTTTTTCGGACGAATGCGGGGCCGTCTTCCGTTCGTTCCGTGCACCCTCCAATTAAAGCCAACATGCTGATTACTCTTGCAAAAAAGGAAAAAACGCAGGATAAATTTGCGTTCGGTTGCACATTATTCTGGCGTATCCATCTAGAAGCCTTTGCGCTTTGCCGCGTTACCCCTGAAATTGTGAGACCACTTAGCGAAGCTGTGCAGACCAAATATGTCTGCAAATTTATGAGTGCCTTGAAAGGACAAGACATGGCGACTGGATCAGTGAAATGGTTCAACCCGACTAAGGGTTATGGGTTCATCGAACCTGAAGACGGCTCCAAAGACGCGTTCGTTCATATCTCCGCCGTAGAAAAGGCGGGACTTACGAGCCTTCGCGAAGGCCAAAGGGTCGAATTCGAACTCGTTCCCGGACGGAACGGCAAAGCCTCCGCCGAGAATCTTAGCGTTCTGGACTAACGGTTGGTGCTCGGTCTACAAATATCGCGCAAACAGCCAAACTAACCGAGAGGACCGAAATGGCCCGCAAACCTAACTACAAGTTCGAACGCATGGAACGCGATCGGGCAAAAGCAGCTAAAAAGGCGGCCCGGGCCAAGGCAAAGGCGGAAAAAGCGGAACTCGAAAACCCATCGGATACCGAAACTGACGCCGAACCCGAAGCGACGCCTGACGAGGAGTAACCTCGCCGACGTTATCGGATGAAACCGACAGTCTCTGCCCACCGATGCCGTTGTCACCAAGAGACGTCACAGGGAACTCCGCGATAACACCCTTCACGGTTCCAAACATACGCCCCCCGTTTAGCTATTTGCTTTCCGGGGGATTTTTTTGCCCGGCTCCACCCGTTCCTGCAATGGGACTGGCTCCTATTGACCTAGTTGCCGCTATTCGCGAGAAGGAGGGAAAACCGCTTGTGAAAATTACAAAAGCGATTAGCGTGCTGTGGGCAGGAAATTTCTTGGGCGATAAACAATATTAATGTCCTCAGAGTTCGAGAAGGGCCGAAGAATGACACGCAACCGAATAGACGAAACGGCAGCGGGTTGTTTCCCGATTTGCCCAACCCCGTTCATGGAAGACGGCGCGCTGGACATCAAATCGCTGGATCGTCTCATTGATTTTTTTCTTGAATGCGGTGTGAAAGGGATGGTTGCTCTCGGCGTTTTCGGCGAGGCGGCGAAGCTCTCGCCGGAAGAAGGCATTCAGGTGCTGCAACGCGTCCTTTCGCGGATCGATGGCCGCGTACCCACCGTTCTCGGAACCGGTAACCTTGGTCTGCGCGACCTTTCGTCAATCGCCAAGACAGGCATGGATGCGGGTGCTGCTGGCGTGATGATCTCGCCGGCCAGCGGGCTTCGAACCGACGAGCAGGTCTACAATTATACCGTCCGCCAGATGGAAGCGCTCGGTGAAGACGTTCCGGTCGTCTTTCAGGACTACCCGCCAGCGAACAATGTGTATCTCTCGGTTCCGCTGATTTTGAAGATATTTGAGGATTTCCCGCATGTCGTCGTGTTTAAGGCCGAAGACAATCCGGGCCTTGGAAAGATTGCTCGAATTCGCCGTGAAAGCGAGGAGAAGGGGATTCGGCGAGTCAGTATCCTTGGCGGCACCGGCGGTTTTTTTGCTCCCGCCACGCTAAGGAGAGGCGCAGATGGACTGGCCACCGGGTTCAGCTATCCGGAGAATCTGGTCCAAATCGTCGAGTTAAGCCAGCGCGGGGATTTCGATCGGGCCGAGGACCTGTTTGACGTCCATCTCCCTCTCATCTGCCATGAACAGCAGCCGGGCCTGGGCATCTGCGTGCGCAAGTTCATCATGTATCGTCGCGGCCTTTTGCGAACTCCGGTCGCCCGCCAGCCGGTTCCTGCCCTTGATCACGCGGACTTAGGCGAAATCGATGCCATGATTAAACGCGCCGAAGACAAAATGCGTGCGCTCGGCATGGCCCAAACGGCCTCGAAAATGTGGATCGACGAGGCCTGATCCGCAGAAGGGGGAAAGCGCCGTTGGCGCTCGCGCCAAGAGAAGGAAATTCGGTATGAACGTCGAGTGGATGCGCATGAAGGCCCATGAAACGCGGGCGCTGGCGAATGAGGACGCGGTGGTTATCATTCCGGTCGGTTCGGTCGAACAGCACGGCGCGCATTTGCCTGTGCAGACGGATACGCGCATCGTTTACGAGACCTCGCGCCGCGCTGCCGAAACGGCCTGTGAGGGCGGCACGCCGACGGTGGTCCTGCCGACCATCTGGCTTGGCATGTCGGACCATCACATGGATTTTGGCGGCACCCTCACGGCAGATTACGGAACCCTCCACGGGGTGCTCCATGCCGTCATCCACAGTGTCATCCACCATGGCTTCCGGCGTATCCTGGTGAACAACGGCCATGGCGGAAACACGGACGCGCTTAAATTGGCGACGGCCCGCCTCAAGCGCCATTTCGATGCGCCGATTGTGGTCACCAACTATATGATCGAGGCGGCGGAAGAACACGCGGCGATCCTCGATGATCAGGACTGTGTCATGCATGCCGGCGAGGCCGAGACCTCGATGATGTTGTTTCTCGAACCCGATCTGGTCGATACCGTTGCGCTCGAAGGGTTTGCCGGAGCCGCGCTAAAAGAGGAAACCGACCAGCCGGGTGGCACCCGATGGCAGGATTTCTCTACCCGTACGCCCAATGGCGTGCGTGGATTGCCAGCGCGGGCGACAGCCGAAAAGGGCGAAAAACTCCTCGCCGCCTCGGCCGAGGGTCTGGCCCGCCTGATCGTGGCGAAAGTGACATGGGCACCAGCCGTGGACATTCGACTACCGGAAATCGGTGGCGTTCCGGTGCGCCCCAAACGCCAATACCCGGAATAAAAATATTCTGCAGTTTCAGCGAGTCGCTGTGATGTTGAGGGAGGTCGCCTTGATTGCTGCCTTGAGCTTGCGGTCTTTTTTGATCTCCATCTCCCGGCGCAGGGCTTCACCGTGGCTGATCGGGCCCTCGGTGTGGGCGATGCGCCACGGGCCGCGGCCTCGGGTGAAACGGGCGCCGGTGTTTGTGTTGTGTTGGGCCAGCCTCGCGGTGACGTCCTTGGCGATGCCTGTGTAGGCGATATCGGCTCCGTTCAGCGCGACGTAGACGTAGTAGCCATGTTCGCCGGTTGATTTTTTCATCTCAATAATGCGGCGGTGGTTTGTCGTCGGGGGCGGCGGCGCGGTCCAGTTGGGCGTCGATGTCGCCCATGCGCTCGGCCATGCGGCGGACCTGTTGGGTCAGGCGGTCAATCTCGCGGTCCTGGGTGGCGATGACCGATGATAGATCTTCGACCATGCGATCCACGTAGGCCAGCCGCGTTTCCAGGTCGCTGAGGCGGGGTTCGAGGGAATCGGTCATGGACGGGCTCCGGATTTGTCGGTCAGTGAGTCTGACAATCGAAAGACAGACCGTTAACGCAATAAGTTCGAACGATCAATGCCGGTGCGACGCCGGGATTGTGCGGCTGTGCACTTTTTGTGGATAACACGCCCTTTCCGAAGGGTGGGTCGGCACTGTATAAGCGGGGCGAATATCGGGGCAAATCCCGAGAAAACCCGCCTACCTGGGTCGCGCGGAACGCTGAATGGACGCACATAACAAAAACGACCAAACCGAAGACGGCAGGCAACCGGGAGCGCCGTTGTTGGAAGCGCGCGGCCTGACCAAGGCATTTCCCGGCGTTATCGCCAACGACACCGTGTCATTCATCATCCGCCCCGGCGAGGTTCACGCCCTGCTGGGCGAGAACGGGGCCGGAAAAAGCACCCTGGTCAAGATGATGTACGGCCTGCTGCGCCCCGACGAGGGTGAGCTTTTCTGGCAGGGCCGCCCGGTGCGCATGGACAAGCCTTCAACGGCCCGCAACCTGGGCATCGGCATGGTGTTCCAGCATCTTTCGCTTTTTGAGCCGTTGAGCGTGCTTGAAAACGTGGCTTTGGCGGTGCCCGGAAAATGGAACCCCAAGGCCCTGCGCAAGCGCATCATCGATGTATCGACGGCGTACGGCCTGCCGCTGGAACCGGAACGTATCGTTCAGTCCATGTCGGTGGGCGAACGCCAGAGGATCGAAGTGGTGCGCTGTCTGTTGCAGGACCCCCAGTTGCTGATCCTCGACGAGCCGACCAGCGTGCTGACCCCGCAGGAAGCGGACCAGCTTTTCACTACATTGGACAAGCTGTCGGCTGAGGGCCGGTCCATCCTTTACATTTCACATAAATTGCACGAGGTGCGCCGCCTTTGCTCGGGCGCGACCGTGCTGCGCGAGGGACGCGTTGTCGCCCATTGCGATCCGCGCGACGAAACACCGGGGTCGCTGGCCGAGTTGATGCTGGGAACGCGCATTGCGCCGCCCAGCCGCGCAACAGCCGAGCGCACGACACCGCGCCTGAGGGTTTTCAACGTATCCGCTACCTCGACTCGCGCCTTCGGGTTCGACTTGAAGGACATCTCGTTCACCCTTCACGGCGGCGAAATCATGGGTATCGCCGGCATTGCCGGGAACGGGCAAAACGAGCTGATGAAGGTCCTGACGGGCGAAACCAAGCTGGACCACGAGGCCGATGCCATTCGCGTGGACGGCGCGCCGGTGGCCCATTTCGGACCGATCCATCGGCGCTTGTGCGGCATGGCCTTTGTGCCCGAGGAACGCAACGATCACGCCGCAGCCCTTAATCTCGCGCTGACCGACAATACGTTTTTGACCGGATTTTCCAAACTGCGGCTGACCCGTGGCGGAATGATCCGCTCGCGGCGTACCCTCGATCACACCAAAAAGGTGGTCGATACCTATGGTGTGCGCGCCGCCGGACCCAACGCCGATGCGGGTAGCCTGTCGGGGGGCAATTTGCAGAAATTCGTCGTTGGCCGCGAAATCTTGCAGGCACCCGAGGTTCTGATCGTTGCGCAACCGACCTGGGGCGTCGATGCGGGCGCGGCGTTGGCCATCCGTCAGGCGCTGATCGATCTGGCGGCGACGGGCAGTGCGGTTTTGATTATTTCACAGGATTTGGACGAGATTTTTGCCATTTGCGACCGCATCGCGGTGATGAGCGAGGGGCGGCTGTCGCCACCGGTTCCCGTTTCAGAAGCGACCACCGAGGAAATCGGACTGCTCATGGGCGGCGTTCATGAAACCCTGTCGGAGCACCGGGAGGCGGCCACATGATCCGTCTCGTTCCCCGCCGTCAGCGTTCACGTGCAATGGTTTGGGGTGCGCCGTTGCTGGCAGTGGCGCTGACTTTGATCACCGGCGGGCTGACCTTCGCCATCATGGGAAAACCCATGGGAGTGGCGTTGTTCACCTTCTTCGTACAGCCGCTGACCAGCGTTTACGGAATTAGCGAACTGATCGTCAAGGCCTCGCCGCTGGTTCTCATCGGCATCGGATTGTCGCTGGGTTTTCGCGCCAACGTATGGAACATCGGGGCAGAAGGCCAATACACGTTTGGGGCTATTCTGGGCGGTGGCATCGCCATATTCTTCCATGACAGCACAAGCCCGTTTTTGCTGCCTGCCATGTTGATTGCAGGGGTCGTCGGCGGCATGGCGTGGGCTGCCATTCCGGCCTTATTGCGCACCCGTTTCAACGCCAACGAAATTCTGGTCAGCCTGATGCTGACCTATGTCGCCATCCTGCTGCTCAGTTATCTGGTGCACGGGCCCTGGCGCGATCCCGACGGGTATAACTTCCCGGAATCCCGGTTGTTCCCTGAGGTCGGAACCATGCCGGTCCTGATCGAGGGAACGCGGGTTCATCTGGGTGTCTTCTTCGCCCTAATTGCTGTGGCGGTGGCGCTGGTTCTGGGCAAGGGGTTGACCGGATTCAAGCTGAAACTGGTCGGTTTGGCCCCCGAAGCGGCCCGCTTTGCCGGTTTTTCCGAGACAGGCGTGATCTGGTTCGCCCTGTTGGCCGGCGGCGGTCTGGCCGGGCTGGCGGGGGTGATTGAAGTGGCCGGACCCATCGGCCAATTGATCCCGACCATATCGCCGGGTTATGGATTTACGGCCATCATCGTGGCGTTTCTGGGCCGCCTTCATCCCGTGGGCGTGTTGCTGGCTGGTCTGGTTATGGCGTTAACCTATCTGGGTGGCGAGACAGCGCAGATCGAAATTGGGGTTCCGGCGGCTGTCACGGGGCTGTTCCAGGGGTTCTTGCTGTTCTACTTGCTGGCCTGTGACGTGCTGATCCGCTATCGCATCCACATCCTGATCGGAAAGGCGGCGTAATGAGCGGTCTGGACCATTTGACGCCTTTGATACTGACCGTGATTACGGCCTCCACCCCGTTGCTGTTTGCGGCGGCCGGTGAACTGGTGACGGAACGCTCGGGCGTTTTGAACCTGGGCGTCGAGGGGTTGATGGTGACCGGCGCGCTGGCCGCTTTTGCCGGGACGTATGTTTCGGGAAGCGCCGTTATCGGAGTATTATGCGGGGCCTTGGCGGGCGTACTCATGGCCCTGGTGTTCGCCGCGCTGACTCTCAGCCTCTTGGCCAACCAGGTGGCGACGGGCCTGGCCCTGACCATTTTCGGTCTGGGCCTGACCTCGCTTCTGGGCTCCGGTTTTATCGGCGTAACCGTCGAAAATATTCCGAAGCTGAACATTCCGGGCTTGAGCGAGCTTCCGGTCATCGGGCCAATACTGTTCGGCCAGGACGCCATGGTTTATCTGTCGTTTGCATGTGTAGGCGGCATCGGCTGGGTGCTTGCGCGAACCCGCATCGGCCTGATTTTGCGGGCGGTGGGGGCGTCGCATGATTCGGCCCACGCGCTGGGCTATCCCGTCATTCGTATCCGCTATCTGGCGACCATGTTCGGCGGCGCCATGGGCGGCATAGCGGGGTCCTATCTGTCTTTGGTCTATACGCCCATGTGGGCGGAAAATCTGACCGCCGGTCGCGGCTGGATCGCGCTTGCGCTGGTCGTCTTTTCCACATGGCGGCCGGGGCGTCTGGTGTTGGGCGCATATCTGTTCGGTGCGATCACGGTTATTCAGTTGCACGCGCAGGGTCTGGGGGTGGACGTGCCCTCGCAGTTCCTGTCGATGACGCCCTATCTGGTGACGATTATGGTTCTGGTCATAATTTCCCGCGATCACTTGAAGATTCAACTCAACGCGCCGGCCTGCCTGGGCCGGAGCTTCCATCCCGCGCAATGACGTTTGCGTGGAAAAATAAGAAGGGTCGGCGGTCCGGCTCGAAGGTAAGGAGAGAAACGATGCTACGATCCACGTTGAAAACTTTGGCTCTCGCAGCCATCGGCGGTGCTTTGCTGAGTGTTTCCGCCCAAGCAGAACCGACAAAAGTCGGCTTTATCTATGTCGGCCCCATCGGCGATCACGGATGGTCCTACCGCCATGATGTCGGTCGTCTGGCAATTGAGAAAGAACTCGGTGCCAAGGTCAAGACCAGCTACGTCGAAAGCGTCAGCGAAGGCCCCGACGCCGAGCGCGTCATCAGCCAGCTGGCATCCTCGGGTCACAAACTGATCTTCACCACCTCGTTCGGCTACATGAACCCGACGCTCAAGGTCGCCAAGCGCTTCCCGGGCGTCAAATTCGAGCACGCCACTGGCTACAAGCAGGCCGCCAACGTCGCCACCTATTCGGCGCGTTTTTATGAAGGCCGCTATGTGATCGGCGCCATCGCCGGCAAAATGACCAAATCCAACACAATCGGTTATGTCGGCGCCTATCCGATCCCGGAAGTCGTTCGTGGTATCAATGCCTTCTTGCTGGGTGCCCGTTCGGTCAATCCCAAGGTTAAGGTCAAGGTGGTTTGGGTTAACAGCTGGTACGACCCCGGCAAGGAAGCCGATGCGGCCAAGGCTCTGATTGACCAGGGCGTCGACGTGCTGGCCCAGCATACCGATTCGCCGGCTCCCCTGCAGGTTGCTGAAAAGCGCGGCATCGTTGGCTTCGGCCAGGCGTCCGACAACATCGCGTTTGCGCCCAAGGCCCAGTTGACGGCGATCATCGATAATTGGGACAGCTACTACGTCGAACGCGCCAAAGCGGTCCTCGACGGCACCTGGAAAAAAGGCGACATCTGGGGTGGCCTGAAATCGACCATGGTGTCCATGGCTCCCTACACCAACATGCCGGCCGACGTGAAGGCCCTGGCGCAGAAGGTGGAAGCCGACATCATTGCGGGCAAGGTCCATCCCTTCGCCGGTCCCATCAAGGATCAGTCCGGCGCGCTAAAAGCCAAGGCCGGTGAAGTGCTGGACGACGGCACGCTGCTGGGAATGAACTGGTATGTCGAAGGCGTCGAAGGCAAACTGCCGAAGTAACAAGACGTCTCGATGCGCGAAAGCGTACAAAGCCCCCGTCCGGTTCGCCGGGCGGGGGCTTTTGGTATGTCGGTAGTATAGATATTGCAATTACCTGTATCGATATGGAAAGCTCGTTCTTCTTTTGAGATGTTAAGGGATTTAGGGAAGGGGTAACGTACGCACACCGAGAAATGAGTGCGCAACGAGAGGGGGAAAAACCATGTTTCAGCGATGGTTGCTCATTGCCGGCTTGGTTCTCTATCCGGTTGCTTCGCAGGCAGAGACCGTTTTCGCTGTCGTCGGCGGGATGTCGGGATCGTATGCACCGATCGGTTCCTGGTTCAAGAACGGTTCGCGTGGCGCCGTCGATGAGATCAATTCATCGGGCGGGCTGCTCGGTGAGAAAATCGACTTTATCGTCCGGGATGACGAATGCGACGCCGGAAAGGCGAAAACGATTGCGGGGGAACTCGCCGGTTTGAAAGTGCCGTTTGTCATGGGGCACTTATGTTCCGACGCCTCCATCGCCGCTTCGGACATCTACGAGAAAAACGGGATCGTCGCCATTTCCCCGTCTTCGACCAATCCCGCGCTGACGGAACGCGGCTTTTCCAACATTTTCAGAACGACCGGACGGGACGACATGCAGGGGTTCGTTCTGGCGGAACATATCCTCAGGAATTTCAAAACCAAGGCGCTGGGGTTCATATATGACCAGACTGCCTACAGCCGGGGCGTCGTTGATGTGGCAAAGAAATTCGTCAGTCAGGCGGGAAAATCGGTCGCCTTTTCCGAACCCGCTCCCGAGGGGTCTCTCGATTTCTCGGCCGTTCTCGATAAAATTGAAGAGAACAACGTTCAGGTTATCCTTTACCCGGCCCTGCCCGAGCAATTGGCCGAATTTGTCAAACAGCGTGCGAAGCGGGGGCTAAAGTTCGTTTTGCTTGGTGGCGACACCTTCACCAATATCACCGTGGAAAAGAGAGATATTCGCTTGCTGGACGGGGTTCAGTTCAGTTTTCCGCCGGACCCGGCGCATGACCGACGCAACAAGGCCATTGTCAAGAAATACAAGGCCCAAGGGATTAATCCCGAAGCCTTCACGTTTTACAGTTATGCAGCCGTTCAGGTGTGGGCGCAGGCCGTGCGTGAAGCAGGCACTTTCGAAGCGGGCAAGGTTTCGAAGGTTTTGAAATCGATGAAGTTCGATACGGTGTTGGGAGAGATTGGCTTCGATAGAAAGGGAGACATCTCCAATCCGGGATTTGTCATGTACATCTACAACAAAGGAAAGCGATACTATTTTGAATGAGCGCGTGGGCCGGGAAGATAGAAATACATCAAGACATCGGAGCTGAAACGGTATGACCAAGTCTTCGCGGTTTCTGAGTAGTGGAAAAAGCTTGGTTGGCTTGTCGGTCGTCTTGCTGCTTGGCTTCGGCGGCCTGTTCTATGTCGATGGAGAGGTCAAGCTAAACGCCGAACGCCTTCGCATCATGACGATTAACGCGGAACGAATCCTGAATGCGGATCGTAGCATGACGGCCGCGGTGCGTTTGGCGGCCAGCCTTGAATCGGATCATTTTTTACTCAACTACCAGAACACCCAGGACACCAAGTACGCTTTGCTGGAAGAAAATGCCCGGCTTCAAAAGAACGAACATGTTCGCCAGGCAATGGGGAAACTGGTCGATATACAAGACGAGATCGAAGGCACGGAATCCGAGGCTATCTCTCTCATTGACCAAGAGAAATGGGAAGAAGCATTGGAATTGGTTACGGAGCCATCATTCCAGCGCCAAAAGGGAATTTACCGGGCCAGCCTTTCCGGTGTTCTGCGCGAAATGATCCAGATAAGCCAGGAGCAGGCCGAAAAGTCGGACCGACTTGCCGAGATCATGCAGTATGTCGTGTTGTGCATGTTTGGTCTTCTCGCCGCGATCGGGGCATTGTATTCGCGGGAAACGCGCCGTTCGCTGGGCCGCCAGACCGAACTGGCCAAAAGTTTGGAGGCGGTCAACGAGAACCTTGAACAAACGGTCAGCGAGCGAACCGCGGAACTTAGAACGCTAGCGTCTGCCGTCGATCAAAACCCCTCGGGAATCGTGATTACCGACGTGGAAGGATGCATTGAATACGTTAACCCGCGTTTTTCCGAAATTACAGGCTATGCGGCGGAAGAAGCCGTGGGCAAGACCACTCAAATTCTCAAGAGCGGCGAAATGGCTCCTGAGGTGTTTGAGGAAATGTGGAAGACCATTCTGTCGGGAAATCTCTGGAGTGGATTGTTCAAGAACAAAAGGAAGAATGGGGAGATTTTTTGGACGTCATCATCGATTTCCCCGGTCGCTGACGAAGACGGCCAGCTGACCCATTTTGTTGGTGTCATTGAAGACATTACGGAGAAGCTCGACGTCGAACACAGGGTCGCGGAATCCGAGGAACGCACCCGTCTTATATTGAGTTCTGCAGGCGAAGGAATTTTCGGCCTGAGCCCGGACGGTGAGGTGACGTTTTGTAATCATGTCGCGGCTGAAATGCTGGGGTATCGGGAAGAAGAGCTTCTCGGCGTGAAAATGCACGCCACCGTGCACCATACCCGCGCCGATGGCTCGCCCTATCCGCCGGAGGAATGCCCGATGCGGGGCACCTATTCCAAGGGCGTTCCGTGCGAAATTCAGGACGAGGTCCTTTGGCGCAGCGACGGTAGTTCCTTCCCTGTCGAGTATTCCTCATTGCCCATGCGCAAGGACGGAGAGCTTGTGGGTTCCGTTGTTGTGTTTCGGGATATTACCGAACGCAAGCGCGGCGAAACCGTGCTGGTCGACAAGATGGAGGAGCTGGAGAAGTTTTCCCGAATCGCCGTGGGCCGCGAATTGCGGATGATCGAACTAAAGGAAGAAATCAACGGGTTGTTGCAGCAGCTTGGCCGCGACGCTGAATATGAGATCGCCGATAAAGATATGACAACGTTTAATCGGTGACGTTACGATGCGAAATCGGGTAGGTGGTGACATGAGCATGGTGTTTTCGCGGAAATTCATTGGAGCCGTAACGGCTGGTGTTTTTGTTATGGCGGCGATGGCCACGGAATCCCGAGCGGGCGATGCGTGGTATCCCCTCGAGGTAGATGTTTGGACGCCGCCGTTCAATTCCGATCTGGCGCGTGCTACCGAAACCTATAACGCCCTGGAAAAAGCTTCCAAACAGTGGCGCATTTGTGCCTCCATTCCGCATCTCAAGGACCCTTATTGGGGCGCTGTCAACTATGCCCTCATCGACGAAGCCAAACGCCTGCGCGTTGGCCTGCGTCTTGTTGAAGCGGGCGGATACGGCAACCTTGCGGTGCAACGAGAGCAGATCGTTCAGTGCATGGGCAGCGGCGCCGACGGACTGATCATAAGCAGCATCAGCGCTGACGGGCTAAACGATCTGGTGGGGCGTTATACGGGTGAGGGAAAACCGGTCATCGATATGATCAACGGCATGGCGTCGACGCGGATTACCGCCCGCTCCGGCGTTGATTTCTTCGCCACTGGGTATGCCGTCGCCGATTATATCCGCAAACTCCACGCCGGATCATCCGATCCTGTTCGGGTCGCTTGGTTTCCGGGGCCGGAAGGGGCGGTGTGGGTGAATCAGGGGGACAAGGGCTTTCGCAAGGGCATTGAGGGCAGTTCCATCCAGATCATTACATCGGCGCGTGGCGACACCGGGCGAGCAACCCAGGGTGAATTGGTCGAGAAGGCGTTGGACGAGCATCCTGATCTGGACTACATCGTTGGCACGACGGTAACTGCCGACGCTGCTGTGGAGCTTCTGCGCCGACGTAGCCTCACCGGCAAGGCAAAGGTTCTTGCGTATTATTACAGCCCCGGGGTGCACCGCGGCATTCGTCGCGGCAATGTGGTCGCTGCTCCCACTGATCTGCAGGCGATACAGGCGCGCATTTCGGTCGACCTCGCGGTTCGCGCGTTGGAAGGGAAACCATTCTTCAAACACGTTGCGCCAAAGGTGATCGTTGTTGATCGCAAGACCATCAAATCCTTCGACGAGTCGACATCCTTGCCGCCCCGTGGGTTTCGCCCAATATTCAGTGTGAACGACTGGGGTAACTGACTTAACCAGACGAAAATGAAGGAAAAATAGGGGAGATGGCGTGATACCCTGGTTTAGAATTTTGCTTCTGCTGGTCGTGGCAGGCCTCGGCGTTGCTGGAACGATCTCCATGAGTGAGGCGCTTCGCGATGATTCCCGTAAAGGCTGGGAGGCGGAAGCGGGGCAGGCAGCCGAGTCTCTATCGGGTTCCCTTCTTGGTTGGCTCGAAGAGAGCTACGGGCCTTTATCTGGCCTCGCCGCCCTGTTGGAAAATTCCGACAATCTTACCGAAACTGAATTTCTCAATGCCTATGACGGGCTGGAGGCCCGGGCTACCGCCTTTTTCCTTGATGCGGCGGGGCTGATTACTCCGGTTCTGAACACCGATCCGCAGGAATGGCACATTAAGTATTCCAACGATCTCGACGGCGTATTGTCGGCGGACGAGCCATTGGCCACGCACCCGGAGATACTGGAGGCGGTTCATGTCGCCGAAGCCCGCTTTGGCGAGATCATACTCGGTCGCCCGGTGCGTTTGGGAGATATGTCGGCGGTTGTCGCACCTGTCGCGCTCGGCACATTCGATATGGATGGTCCGAAGGTGGTCGTCGGGTTGGTCGATTTTGTCGACCTGACCAAGGGGCTCTTCG
>JABGRG010000208.1 GCA_018648445.1 Rhodospirillales bacterium
TTCGTGGCGTTGCGCGATCAGATCTCGACCATCGTGGCGACGGCCGAGTTCAACGGCACCAACCTCGTGAACGGCAGCGCCTCGGCGACGTCGGTCCTGAGCACGGTCGAGGGTTCGACGATTTCGGTGGCTGCCCAAAAGATGGATGCCACGACGTTGGCGATCAGTTCCCAGGTTCTGAACACATCTGCTGGCGCCGCGACCGCTCTGACTGCCATCGACTCGGCCATTTCAACCGTGTCCGATAAGCTGGCGGCCCTTGGTTCGGTCTCCAAGCGTATCGAGGTACAGTCCGAGTTCACCACCAAGCTGACAGATATTCTGAAAGCTGGCGTGGGTACCTTGGTCGATGCCGATTTGGCGGAAGAGAGTGCCAAATTGCAGTCGTTGCAGATCAAGCAACAGCTGGGCGTCCAGGCTCTGTCAATTGCGAACTCCGGTCCGCAGACGATTCTGGCGTTGTTCTAGTAAGGACTACAGGAGGCGGCGCCCCGGCGCCGCCTCCATCCTTATAGGCTGGTTCAATTTCTCCACGTGGTGGAATTATGACCGGTGGGCAATCGAGATGTTGCTGAGCAATACCAAATTGTATGACTTCGGAGTGAGCAAATGACGATGCAAGGTCACCAACAAGCCTATCAACAAGTGCAAAATGTCACGGAAAATCCGCGGCAAACCGAATACCGGATATTTGCCCAGGTTACGGCAGCTATGATGAAGGCGGAACAACAAGGTCATGCGGAAGTCGTGCGCGCGGTGCATTGGAACCGCCGCTTATGGCTGATGTTACAGGCCGACTGCGCTTCTGAAAGTAACGGTCTTCCCGAGTCCGTGCGGGCCGGCGTTATCTCTCTGGCTATCTGGGTCGATAAGCATTCACGCAAGGCTTTAAAGCGTGAGGCTGACTTGCAGCCCTTGGTCGAAGTCAATCGCAACATCATGGAGGGATTGTCCGGCGGATAGAAATAGACGTTGGGGGCTGGTTCGTCGTGCGTGGCTGGCCTGGACGTAGAGATCCGGCAAAACCGCCGGTGTAGCGTGGGAGAAAGATATGGCAAATGTATCCATGTCGAACCCACTACCGCCACCTTCAGTAATCAAGGTGGTTCGGCGCGAAGATAGTGAGGCGACCAGTGATACGATTGCCAAAGTAGCTTCCGTCGAAAACAACGCGCCTGAGAAGCAGAAGCCGGAAGGCGTTCCAAATTCGAAGTTGAACGAACTCCAGCAGCTCACTGAACAGGCGTTTGCCGCTGATGACCTTAGGCTGTCGATAAGTTTTGAAAAGTCGATTGGCCGTTTCGTCTACCGGGGCGTCGACCGGGAGACGGGTGAGGTGGTCCGGGAGTATCCTCCAGAGGAGGTTATTGAACGGATTGCGCACTTGAGGGAAATCGCCGGCATCGCTGTCGACCGGAAAATGTAATTTTTCGGAGTGGTGACGACACGCACACTAGGGTCTGTGTATTTGGGCCTTAAAGTAGAGAGACGGCCGGAAGATTGGAGAACATTCTCCTAATCTTCCGGCCGTCGCCATTTTGGCGATGCGTCGAACAACGGCCAAATGGGGCGCGGCAGGCTGTCAACATGCCGCATAGTGACGTCGTGGCGACGTATAGTGTTTTTTGCTTTTTCGCCGAACCTCCCCGCTCCCCCGTCCCGGCTGCCCATTGATGGTACCCTGTGGGCAGCCGGGACGGAGGAGCGGGAGGCCGGGCAATTGAATAATTTCTAGACGATTTGGTTCAGGGCCAAGGATACCGGTTTCGCATTGCGGTTGAAGGGTGTGCGTATATTCGCGGTCTGGTCATATCCTTCGACCGGACGTTGCTTGGCGGAGACTTCTTCGGTGATTGCCTTGAGCATCCTGTCGGTTACCGATTTGGTGGTTTGCACCAGACGCCGGTGTTCCTCGAGGACCTGTTGAAAGCGCTTGGTCGCGTCCTTGAGCCGGTTAATCTCCTCCGGCTCGGCCCGGGACAGCAGGGTCGGGTTGGCCTGCAGCTCGGCCATCTCGCGCTCATAGGCCGAGGCAAGCTCCTCCTTTTCCGTGGCATAGCCCGCCAATTCGTGTGGCCGGCGATGGATCAGGATTTGGTTTTCCTTTGCCATCACATCATCCAGGCGCGAGGTGATGTCGGTCAGTGTATCGATCGCCTTACGCGTTCGCATTGCCGTTACCTTCCTGTAATCTGATCATTTCACGATAGACGGCGTCGGCAATACCAATGCCACCGGCGCCGCCCATGATTTTGCCGTATTCCTCGTTCAGTATTCCGCGGAACATGCTTTCGCCCTGGCCGCCGCCAAAAGGGCCGTCGGTTTTAAGGCCTGAAAACATGGAGTCCAACGAGCGGGAGATGAAAAAAGATTCGAAATCCCTGGCCGTCTGCCAGGCGCGTTGGCGGGCCACGCTGTCATCGGTAGTGGGAATTTGTGGTTTCGGGATCGCCTGTCCCGGAACGAATGGTGTGATGCTTATGCTCATTGTACCAGGATCTCCGCTTGTAAGGCGCCCGCGGCCTTGATGGTTTGCAATATTGCGATCAAGTCGCGGGGACCGACCCCAAGGGCATTCAGGCCATCGACCAGATCGCGCAGGTTGACACCCGGCTTCAGCATGGTCAGGCGCTTGTCACTGCCGTCATCGATTTCGATATCTGAACGATCAACTTTTTCGGTGCTGCCGGCGGAAGCCAGGGCACCAGGCTGCGAGACCTGCTCACTTTCCGTGACCCGAACAGTCAGGTTGCCCTGTGCCACGGCGACTTCGTTGACCCGGACGCCGCCGCCCATGACGATGATGCCCGAGGCTTCGTCGATCACGACGCGGGCGGTCTGATCGGGCTCGACCACCAATTGCTCGATTTCGACCATCATATCAAACATCCGGCCTTTGAAATCCTCACCGGGAACCAGATCAATGGTCGTCGAATCCATGGCCCGGGCCACGGGACGGCCAAAATGGGCGTTGACGGCCTGGGCGACGCGGCGGGCGGTGGTTAAATCGGGATTGCGCAGGGCAATGGAAGAGGTCTCGAGCGAGGCCAGATCAAAAGGCACCTCGCGCTCGATTATGGAACCGTTGGATATCCGGCCGCCCGTGGGGACGCCCTGGGTTACGGTGCCGGCCTCGCCCTTGGCGACAAAGCCGCCGATCGCTACCGGACCCTGAGCCACGGCGTAAACTTCACCGTCGGCGCCCAGCAGCGGCGTG
>JABGRG010000209.1 GCA_018648445.1 Rhodospirillales bacterium
ACCTGGACCTTAAGCAGAGCCGTGATCGGATAAGGGACTACAACCTCCGTCTTGAGGAGCGGGTGGCAATACGCACGCGGGAGCTATCTTTCACCCAGGACGTGACGATCCTCTCCCTTGCCTCACTGGCGGAAACTCGTGACAACGAAACCGGCAATCACATCCGCCGCACCCAGGCTTACGTCCGCCACCTTGGGGATGTCCTGGCGGCATCGGGGCCCTACGCGGAGAGCCTAGACGAAGAGACTCTAATTTTGATATAAAAATCGGCGCCACTGCACGACATCGGCAAGGTAGGCGTTCCCGACGCGGTCCTGCTCAAGCCGGGCAAGCTCACGGATGAGGAATTCGAGATTATCAAACTGCATACCGTCCACGGCCAGAAGGCGCTGGAAAACGCCGAGGGCGGGGCGGGGACGACCTCGTTCCTGCGTTATGCCAAGGAGATTGCTTACGGCCACCACGAAAAGTGGGACGGTTCAGGCTATCCCAGGGGCCTGGCGAAAGAAGATATCCCCCTTTCGGCGCGGTTGATGGCAGTAGCCGACGTCTACGATGCTTTGATCACTAAACGTGTCTACAAGCCTGCCTTTCCCCATCAAAAGGCGGTCGCAATCGTTCTCGACGGCAAAGGAAGCCACTTTGACCCCCTCATCGTAGATGCTTTCATCGAGGCACTTCCGTTATTCCAGAAAACCGCCGCGCAGTTTTCAGATGACTGAGACCGGACCACATGCCCACCATAAATTCTGAGGCCGTCGATCGGGTCATCAGTGTAGGTGCCGATAAACTTGATCATCGCACCCAAGAAAAGATTTCCAGACCAGCTCGGACCAGGAAGCGCTCTGGTTATTAAAAGCGCACGGGGACGTTGCGGGCACCGCGTACCTGGTCTGCGGCCAGGTGACGGCGTCCGGATCGGTCAACTCAAACTCTGGGATGCGTTCGAAGCAGGTTTTCAGGGCCGCTTCCATTTCCATTTGCGCCAGGTTGGGACCGGCGCAGCGATGGGCGCCGATGCCGATGGCCCTCGCCTTTCCCGGTAATTCCGCCGACTTCACCAGCTTCGCCAATGGGCGGGACCTGTTGCCGCATCGCCGACGGCAAGCGGATGCAGGTTCTTGAAGCCTTTATTAACCATACGTTTCAGCACTTTCTTAGCTTGTTAACGTTAATTTCGCAGTAATCATCATGGACGGTGGCAATCAACGTCCAATCAATTTTGAGGGCAAAGCATCATGGTTTCCGTTCAGGGCTATCAAGGGCCAGCTGTTCATCATCAGTTTCAAAATCACCACAAATCTCAGGACTCCCAACAATTCCAGAATTCGACGGCTGCGGGGGACGGCACAGCCAAGGCGCCGGCCACCAGTGTCGCCAACACAGCCGCCCCGGCGACCAACGACGACGAGCCATCGCGGCGAGGAAAACCGGCACACGAGCACGACCATGTGCGACGGACCGAAAAGGCGGCCTATCGGGAGCTTAAGGATTTCCTATTCGGTAAGCTGGTATCCATGTTGGCGCGCTTCATAGACGCCGGTGCCCAGAACACGCCCGCCCAGGGAACGCCGCAGGAAACGCCGCAGGAAACGCCGGGGACCGAAACCGGAAGCGGTATCGAAGAGGCGGCTACGGCACCAACCGCCACGACGGTCCCTGCAACAACGCCTCCCGCAACGGCTACCCCGGCCACCACGGCCACTACCACCGCAGCCACCACCGCAGCCAACCAGGCGGATGATGCCGATGAAGAGCCTTCGCAGCGGGGAAAATCGTCTCAATCACCGGCCCATAGGGCCCGTGCTGAATTAAGTGCGCACGATGATTTTGGGCATTTCAAATTTGGCAAGCTAGTGTCTATGCTGGCGCGCTTTATGGATTTCAGCGGTCTTTTCGACCTTAAGGAAACGGCGTCGAAGGAAACCAGCGTTGGTTCGGATAGCACGGCGGCAGCGGGTGCTGCCCATGAGACCGACGAAGCCGGCGAAACAGTGGATGGGACACCACAGGTGGCACCGATCATAGCAGCCGCCACCACGAACGAAGACGACAGCACCGGATCGGAGACGTCATCCGAAGGCGAAACCCCGCTGGACATCGTGGCCTAAGCCGCCGCCATATGAACTAATTGGTCGGTTCTCGACGAGACCGCCCGAAACCCCGACTACAATCTTCTTCGCCCACACCCTGAATATCGCCGGGGCGAATGTCGCGTAAAATACTCCTGTATCTAAAACCGCACGGGGACGTTACGGGCACCGCGTACTTGGCCTGCGGCCCAGGTGACAGCGTCCGGATCGGTCAACTCAAACTCTGGGATGCGTTCGAACCAGGTTTTCAGAGCCACTTCCATTTCCATTCGCGCCAGGTTGGAGCCGGCGCAACGATGGACGCCGATGCCGAAGGCGATGTGGCGGTTCCGTTCCCTATCGAGGATCGCCTCGTCCGGATTATCAAAAACTGCCGGATCACGGTTGGCGGCGGGGAAGTTGATGACCAGACGATCGCCCCGCTTGATGGTGGCATCGTTGTGTTCCACATCCTCCATGGCGACACGGCCGACGGAGACTGGGGCATGCAGGCGCAGCATTTCTTCAATCGCGGTGGCAAATAGTTCGGGCTCGCGCACCAGCCGCCGTCGGTCTTCGGGGTGGGTGGCGAAATGCAGCATGGAGGAGCCGATGGAGCTCCACGTCGTATCGATCCCCGCAGCGAGGGTCAGAACACACATCTTGACGATGGTCTTGTCGGCAATGGGTTCGCCGTTGACGGTTTGATTGGCCAAAAGAGAGATTAAATCGTCAGTTGGATTTTCCCGGCGCAGTTCCAACTGCTCGGAGAAAAAGATCACAAGATGCTTGTGATTTTCCGCCCGCATTTCCGGATTGTCGAAGCCTAATTCAATCAAGCCGCGCACCCAGCCGACGAATTCATCACTTTGGTTCGGATCAACGCCAAGAATACGACTGATCACCCGTGGCGTAATTTGTTGGGCATAGTCAACGGCGGCATCACAGGCACCCTTATCAATGAAGCCGTCGATCAGTTCATTACACAGGGCCTCTGTATGAGGGCGATAGGTTTCCACGGCCTTGGGCGTGAAGAACGGCAGGAGCAGACGGCGCAGGGGAATATTTTCCGGCGGGTCCATGGTAATCGGGGGGAAGGCCCGCGTGTGATAATCAGCCGTCAGATCCGTGTCTTCCGGCATATC
>JABGRG010000069.1 GCA_018648445.1 Rhodospirillales bacterium
CGGCCCCGAATTGGGAGCCCTGCTGTGGCCCCTGATCGCCGGGGATGAAAGTTAGGGGGGGTGAATTGTGGGTTACGCCCCGGCCACCGTCATGCCGTCAACGCGCAGGGTCGGGGCGTCGGTGCCGTAGCGGAATTTCAGGTCGTTGGCGGCAGAGATGTTGGCAAAGATATCGCCCAGATTTCCGGCCACCGTGATTTCGCTGACGGGATAGGTGATTTTGCCGTTCTCGATCCAGAAGCCGGACGCGCCGCGGCTGTAATCGCCGGTCACCATGTTGACGCCGAAGCCAATGAGTTCAGTGACATAAAAGCCCGATCCGATGTCGGCCATGAGTTCCTGCGGGGTCAACTTTCCGGCCTGTAAATACAGGTTGGTGGTCGACGGGCCGGGCGGTGAGGATGTGCCGCGCGAGGCGTTGCCGGTGGTTTGCAAACCCAGTTGCCGGGCCGTCCCCAAATCCAAAATCCAGGTGGTCAGTTCGCCGTTTTCGATGATGTTGCGGCGCGTCGTCGCCACGCCTTCGGCGTCGAACGGCTTGGATCGCAAGCCCCGGCGGCGCAAGGGATCATCGGTGATGGTGATGCTGTCGGCGAAAATTCGTTTCCCCATTTTGTCTTTCAGAAACGTCGTTCCACGGGCCACCGCGCTGCCGTTGACCGCACTCGCCAAATGACCGATCAGGCTGCCTGAAACACGCGGATGATAGACCACCGGAACCTGCGCGGTTTCGGGCCGCCGGGGGTTCAACCTGCGCACGGCCCGATTGCCCGCCGATTGACCCACCTGCGCCGCGCCTTCCAGATCTTCGGCGTGGACCACGCTGGTGTAATCGTAGTCGCGTTCCATGCCAGTGCCTTCGCCCGCCAGAACGGACGCGGCGATACTGAAACTGGATCGCTGGTAGCCGTGGGAAATACCGTTGGTCGCGGCCAGCGCGATGGTGGACAGCCCCCAGCTCGCCTGCCCGCCTTCCGAATTGGTGACGCCCGATACGGCCAGCGCCGCTTCTTCGGCCTCGTTCGCCCATTCCAAAAGCGTTTCAGCGGGCGGCTCGAAGCCGTCGCACATGTCCAGATCGGCAATCTCGCGGGCCAGCAGTTCCGGTTCTGCCAAACCGCAATAAGGATCGTCGGGGACGGATTTCGCCATGGTAACGGCGCGCGACGGCAGGTCTGAAAGCCCGGTTGGCGACAAATCCGACGACGAAACGATGGCCTGCTTTTGACCGACGAGAACGCGCAGACCCACATCGAAGCCCTCGGAACGTTCCAGATGTTCGGTTTCACCCAGACGGCGCGAGACATCCAGCGAAACGCCCGAAACCATAATGGCGTCGGCGGCGTCCGCCCCTGCCTTTTTGGCCTTGGCCATCAGATCATCAAGGCGTTCGAGGTAATCGTTGTGTTCGGTCATGCGGGTTCGTTTCCTTGTTTATTTTTGCAACGCGCGGCCCAGGTCGTCGCACAGGTCGCGCACATCCTCCAAACCGACCGAAAGGCGGAGCAATCCGTCGCCGATGCCCATCCTTGCGCGCTCCTGCGCCCCGATGCGTTCGTGCGTGGTTGTCGCCGGATGGGTGATGAGGCTTTTGGCGTCGCCCAGGTTGTTCGAGATATCGATCAGTTCCAGCCCATTGAGGAACCGAAACGCGCCGTCATGCCCGCCGGCCACATCGAAGGCGACCATGGTTCCGCCGCCGGGCATTTGGCGCGTGGCGAGATCGTGCTGCGGATGATCGGCCCGGCCCGGATAGAAAACCCGCTCGACACCCTTTTGCTCGGCCAGGAATTCGGCGACGGTTGCCGCATTCTCACAATGGCGGCGCACACGAAGCTCAAGCGTCTCCAGTCCCTTGATCAGCAGCCACGCGTTAAACGGACTTAACGCGGGCCCGGTATGGCGCAGGAAGGGGGTCAGGTGGTCTTCGACCAGTTCAGCGTCATTGGAAAGGATTGCGCCGCCCAGGCTGCGGCCCTGACCGTCAATGTGCTTGGTGGTGGAATAGGTGACGACGTCGGCCCCCAGTTCCAGAGGTTTTTGCAAGATCGGCGTGGCAAAAACGTTGTCGATAACGACGCGCGCTCCGGCGGCGTGGGCAAGATCGGCCACGGCCCTAAGGTCGATGATTTCCAGGGTTGGATTGGACGGCGTTTCCACGAACACGCAGTTCGCCGGTCGCGACAGGGCTTGCGCCCATTGATCCAAATCGGTTCCATCGACGAATTCGGTTTCGATACCGTAGCGCGGAAGAAGGTCGGCAATAATATAGTGGCACGACCCAAACAGCGCGCGCGCGGAAACTACGCGGTCACCCGCCTTTAACTGGCCGATCAGGGCGGCGAATACGGCGGCCATTCCGCTGGAGGTTCCCAGGCAGAACTCGGCACCCTCAAGCTGGGCCAGACGGGTTTCAAAAACGCTGAGTGTGGGATTGGCGTAACGCGAATAAATATAACGCGAATGCTCGCCCTTGAACGCCCGCTCGGCTTCTTCGGCAGATTCGTAAACGTAGCCCGAGGTCATGAAGAGGGCTTCGCTGGTTTCGGAAAAACCGGTCCGTTCCAGCCCGCCACGCACCAGACGGGTGCTTTCGCGCCACTGCGATTGAGTTTTTTCGTTCTTTGCCATTTCAAATCCCCACGCTGTCAGGCACATAAGCCGTAAATCGGAAATCGTCAAGGATGCTTGATGTTCGTGGCTTTCGGCACCTTGTATTACAGGTTAGATTGGACGCCGGACTATTTCAGGAGATTTTTCGTGAGTGACATCAGCGCGACCGACGAATTGTTTTACGACCGTGCGGGGTTAGATCGCACCCGTGTCGCCTCAATTGTCGACGAGACCCTTCAAGGTGCGGACGACGGCGAGCTTTTTCTGGAATACCGGCAATCGGAAAGTCTTGTCTTTGATGACGGGCGGCTCAAAAGTGCTGCGTTCGATACGGCCCAGGGATTTGGCCTACGAGCCGTGGCGAATGAAGCCACCGGATATTCGCATTCCTCGGAACTGAGTGAGGCGGCTATGAAGCGCGCGGGCGGCACCGTTCGGGCCGTGCTGGCGGGCGATGGCGGCACCTTCGCCGATGCGCCAGCGGGAACCAACCAAAGTCTTTACGCCGACGACAACCCGCTTGGTCTGGTGGAATTCGAGAAAAAGGTCGATCTGCTGGCCGGGATTAACGATTACGCGCGTTCCAGGGACGAAAAGGTCAGGCAGGTCATGGCCTCGCTGTCCGGCGAATGGCAGGCGGTACAGATTATCCGCCCCGGCGGAATGCGGGTGGCCGACGTGCGCCCCCTTGTGCGCCTGAACGTTTCCGTGGTCGTTGGTCAGGGTGATCGCATGGAGAGCGGCAGTTATGGCACCGGTGGCCGCGTCACCTATAAGCGTTATCTTGATCCGGCGTCGTGGAAATCGGCGGTGGATGAGGCCATCCGGCAGGCTCTGGTTAATCTGGAATCCGTTCCCGCACCGGCGGGTGAAATGCCGGTCGTGCTGGGGCCGGGGTGGCCGGGCATTCTTTTGCACGAGGCCATCGGTCATGGACTGGAAGGTGATTTCAACCGCAAGAAAACCTCGGCCTTTTCCGGCCTGATGGGCAAGCGCGTGGCGTCTCCCGGCGTTACCGTAATCGACGACGGCACCATAAATGACCGGCGCGGATCGCTGAGTGTAGATGACGAGGGAACACCGACCCAGCGCACGGTGCTGATCGAGGACGGCATTCTGACCGGCTATATGCAGGACCGCATGAACGCGCGTCTGATGGGTGAGGCCTCCAGCGGCAACGGCCGCCGCCAAAGCTACGCCCACGCCCCCATGCCGCGCATGACCAACACCTACATGCTGGCCGGACAAAACGATCCGGACGAAATCATTCGTTCCGTCGACAAGGGCCTTTATGCGGTGAATTTCGGCGGCGGGCAGGTTGATATCACGTCCGGCAAATTCGTCTTTTCGTGCACCGAAGCCTACATGATCGAAAACGGCAAGGTCGGCGCGCCGGTCAAGGGTGCGACCCTTATCGGTAATGGCCCGGATTGCTTAACGAAGGTATCGATGATCGGCAACGACATGGAGCTTGATCCCGGCATCGGAACCTGCGGCAAGGACGGCCAGGGCGTACCCGTGGGCGTCGGGCAACCGACCTTGAAACTGGATGATTTGACGGTGGGTGGTACAGCGGTCTAGTGCGATGAATAAGGCCTTCACCAAGGAAACGGAAACCGAAGAAGAACTGCCTGAGGCAGCCGATACCCTGCCAACCGGCATGAAAAACTACATCACGCCGCGGGGCTATGCGCGGCTGGAAGAAGAGCTTCGCAATTTAACCGGTGTCGAGCGCCCCAAGGTGGTCGAGATCGTATCCTGGGCCGCTGGCAACGGGGATAGGTCGGAAAACGGCGATTATATTTACGGCAAGAAGAAACTGCGGGAAATCGACCGCCGCATTCGCTTCCTGATCAAGCGCATGGAAATCGCCGAGCAGGTCGACCAGAGCCGGCAGCAAAACCGGGATCAGGTGTTTTTCGGCGCCACCGTCACCTACGTGGACAGCCGCGACGAAGAACGCACGGTGCGCCTTGTCGGTGTCGATGAAGCCCGCCACGAATTGGGCGAGGTCAGTTGGGTTTCACCCATTGCGCGCGCCCTTCACAAGGCCTGGGAGGGCGATGTCGTGAAATTGCGGACGCCCAACGGCATCGAAGAAATCGAAGTCCTGAAAATCGCCTATCTCGACTAGAGCGTTTTCCGACCAAATGCGATCATTCTGATGCGCTTCGGAGGATCGATCCGCCAGGCGTTTCGTGAAGCGCGATGCTGTCGCATCGGGCGAGCGGAACAACGACGCGGGCGGCCACCGAAGCGCACCCTTCGGGCGGGCCAATTGAGGCCGGGGCGTCGTCGAGCCTTTTGCCCGTAGCAAAGGCTACGCGCAGCGAGGTTCTCCTAACCCCGGTCTCAATTGGCCACGTCAGAATGACCGCATTTGGTCGGAAAGCGCTCTAGTAGGCAAACTCCTCGAATATGGGATCGACGCTTCCTTTCCAACGCCGCTCATAGGCCGAAAGAAGTTCTTCGGCTGGCGAGATGCCTGATTCGGCAATCCTGAAAAGGGGATTGAGGAACGAAGTTTCGTTCATTCCCGACCCATCGAGCACCGCGCGGCGCTTGAGACCGTCGCGTGCGATATCAAGGGCATCAAGGGCGATATCGCCAAGGGTCCCTTTGCGGAAGGGTGTGTTGAGGGCCATTCGCGCCACGTTATTGCGAAGGTGATCATGCTCTTCGGCGGTCCAGTCCTTGATCAGATCCCATGCGGCGTCGCGCGAGTTCTTGTCGTAAAGCAGACCAACCCAAAATGCGGGAAGCGCGCACAAACGGTTCCAGGGTCCGCCATCTGCGCCGCGCATTTCGAGAAAACGTTTGAGGCGAACTTCCGGGAAGGCGACCGTTATGTGATCTTCCCAATCGGTCATCGTCGGGTATTCACCGGGCAGAACCGATAATTTTCCGGCCATGAAGTCGCGGAAGGACAGTCCCGCCGCGTCGATATAGTTCCCGTCGCGATAGACGAAATACATGGGAACGTCGAGAAGGTAGTCGACGTAACGTTCAAACCCGAAACCGTCTTCAAATACGAAAGGCAGGGTGCCACAGCGGTCGGGATCGGTATCGGTCCAGATGTGGCTGCGATAGCTCAGGAAGCCCGACGGTTTTCCCACCTTGAAGGGCGAGTTGGCCCATAACGCGGTGGCCACCGGCTGCAGCGCGAGAGATGTTCGGAACATCTGTATCATCGTCGCTTCGGAATCGAAATCCAGGTTCACCTGAACGGTGCACGTAGCCTGCATCATATCCAGGCCCAGAGTGCCCCTTCGCGGCATGTGACGGCGCATGATGTCGTAGCGGCCCTTGGGCATCCACGGCATTTCGGCGACCGGCCATTTGGGATTGTAGCCAAGCCCCATGAGCCCGACGTTCATCTCGCCCGCAACTTCCTTGACCTGTTTGAGGTGCTGGTTCACCTCGCGGCAGGTCTGGTGGATGTTTTCCAGCATCGCGCCCGACAGTTCGACCTGTCCCGCCGGTTCCAGGGTTACCGAACAACCGTCGTCCAATTTGAGGGCGATGATGTTTCCCTTCTCATAGACGGGCTGCCAGCCAAAGCGGGTAAGGCCTTCAAGGATTTTGCGAATGCCGCGTTCGCCTTCGTATTCCAGCGGGCGAAGATCATCCAGCCGATAGGCGAATTTTTCGTGTTCGGTGCCGATACGCCAATTTTCAGGCGGCTTGCAACCTTGCGCCAGATATTCGACCAGGGGCCGTTTCTCGGTGATCGGTTGGGCGTTTTCGGGCGTAGAATCGGCCATCGAAATCCTCGGTTTAAATTGGTTTTAGCGACGAGTTCCGTCAGCGCCAATCGCCGACAATGGCTTGCCAGCAGGCGAGCGCCGCCAGAGCCGCGGTTTCGGCTCGTAGAATGCGAGGACCAACCCCCACGGTAGTAACAAAGGCACGTTTTCGAACCGCGTCAAGTTCGGAAGACGAAAAACCACCTTCGGGACCGATCAAAAATCCGCATGGTGGGAAAGAACCATCGGTGGTTGGGGCGCATTCCATCAGGGCTTCGGTAATCGGTCGGCCTGCTCCGGTTTCATCCAGCACGAAAAGGGTTCGTTCGCCGGGCCACGAGGAGAGAAGCTCGATTAGTGCACATGGCGGCTCGATGGATGGCACCGTCAGGCGTTCGCACTGTTCAGCGGCTTCAATCACGCGGGCCGAAAGCCGTTCGACATTGACCCTCGCCGCCGCCGTGTATTGCGTGATGACGGGAAGCAGACGGGCGACGCCAAGTTCCGTGGCTTTTTCCACGACGAAATCAATGCGGGTCTTTTTCAGTGGCGCGAAAGCCAGCCATACATCGGATTCGTCGGCTTGTTCGCGTAGTCTGGATCGACAGGCGAGCGTTACGGCCTTTCGTTCGACGTTGGAAACGACCGCACGCCATTCACCGTCGCGCCCATTGAAAAGGGCAATTTCCTCACCGGAACGAACGCGCATGACCTGAGCCAGATAGTGGCTCTGGTCGCGGTCGAGCTTGATCATTTGGTCCGCGATCAGCTCAGAGTCCAGGAACAGGCGTGCGCAGGGTTTTTTCTCGGGCATATCCATATCCGAACAGGGATTTCGCCTCTCATCATAGGTTATCCGTTCGTTGCTCGGAAGCGCCACCTCGCGTATATCTGCGAGGTATGAACGAACCCGCACCAAACGCCAGCGATATTCCGGTCGGAAACTGGATTGATCGATATGTGCCGATGTCGGCGCGGGCCTATTTCCGTCTGGCGCGGATGGATCGGCCCATCGGAACCTGGCTGCTGCTGATCCCCTGTTGGTGGGGAGTAGCCTTGGCGAGCACCGGTTGGCCCGATCCTTTCCTGATAGCGCTCTTCGCCGTCGGGTCGATCGTCATGAGGGCCGCAGGCTGCACCATCAATGATATCGCGGACCGCGACTTCGACGCCCGTGTCGCCCGCACGGCGGATCGCCCCATCGCCAGCGGCAAAGTTTCCATGCTGGCGGCTGTTGTGTTTCTGGCGGGATTGCTGGCGGTCGGATTGTTGGTGTTGTTGCAGTTCAATGTTTTTGCGGTTTGGGTCGGCATTACGGCGTTGCCTTTCGTCGCAGCCTATCCGTTCATGAAACGATTTACCTACTGGCCGCAGGCCTGGCTGGGGCTGACCTTCAATTGGGGGGCATTGCTGGGTTGGGCTGCGGTAAACGGGGATTTGGCCGCACCCGCTGCCTTGCTGTATGTGGCCGGAATTTCATGGACGCTGGGCTATGACACGATTTACGCCCACCAGGACAAGGAAGACGACCTGATCGTCGGCGTCAAATCTTCCGCCCTTCGATTGGGTGAAACGACCAGGCCCTGGCTGTTCGGGTTCTTCGCGGTAACGATCCTGCTTCTGTCTGCCGGCGGTTCTACCGCCGGATTGGGGTGGCCTTATTTCGTTGGCGTGGCATTTGGCGCAGCCCATTTGGCGTGGCAGGCAAAAACGGTCGATATCGACGATGCCAAGGACTGCCTGCGAAAATTCAAGTCGAACCGGGATTTCGGCTTGATCATCTTCGCCGGGATCGTCGCCGCAAAAGTGATCGCCTGACCCGCCCTAGTTCTTTTGCGTGGCCAAGGCTTCGATATCCACCTCGTCGATCTGCTCGGGACTCAGGTATTGCTTCGCGTATTCCAGATACGCGCCGGAGCGAAGGAACAGCTCAAACACTTCGTGATCAATGTGCTGGTCGTTTCGCATGAACGACATGATGCGCAGGCTTTCGCTCAGCGTCTTCGCCTTTTTGTAGGGCCGGTCCGATGCGGTGAGAGCTTCGTAAATATCGGCGACCGCCATGCAGCGTGCCGGGATCGACATATCGTCGCGAGTCAGGCGTTTCGGGTATCCGGTCCCGATCATGGTTTCATGATGACCGCCCGCATATTCGGGAACGCGCCGCAAGTGCTTCGGGAACGGAAGCTGACCCAGCATGGAAATCGTCTGCACCATGTGATCGTTGATTTTGTAGCGTTCCTCGGCGGTCAGGGTTCCGCGCGCCACGCCAAGGTTATACACCTCGCCCAGATTGTATTTCTTTTCCGGCGTGTCGAGCTTGAAACCATGCGGATTGTCAGCCGGGATGAAATCGCCGGGATTGCGTTCGATGACGTGTTCGGGGCGGTCGGCCAGCAACGGCTCGCGGATCGGCAAGTCGGGCACGGGCGTCAACTCGATGCGCCGTTCCTCTTCCTGCGAAATCCCAATCCGGTCATCCAGCGTGCGGCTCCATTCGATGCCTGCGATGGCGCTCAGGCGTTCGAGCTTTTCGGGCGCCATGAACTCGCCGCCAACATTGCATTCGGCAACGAACGCGTAGTCATCGTCCAACTGGGCCAAGCGTGCGTCACATTCCGCGCGCAACGCCTTTTCGTCGCCGCCATCCAAAATGCCTTTGAGGCAGGCGATTTCGGTGTCGCGTTTGATAACCTCGAAGCGCGTGCGGATTTCATGAATTCGGTTGTAGATGGTTTCCAGCTTGGTCGCCTTGTCGACCACGTATTCCGGCGTCGTTACTTTTCCGCAATCGTGCAACCACCCTGCGATGTGCAATTCGTACCATTCGTCTTCGGTCAGGTCGAAATCCGCAAAAGGCCCTTCCGTCGCTTTGCACGCCGCGTTGGCGATGATTTCGGTCAGTTCCGGGACGCGCTGGCAGTGCCCGCCGGTGTAAGGAGACTTGGCATCGATGGCGCCGGCCATTAACTCGATGAACGAGTCCAGCAATTTCCGTTGGGCATCAATGAGCTGCTGGTTGTCCAGCGCCACGGCCGCCTGCGAAGTCAGGGCCTCAATCAATGGCCGGATTTCATCACTGAACGGGATGACTTCGCCGGTTTCGGTATCCTGTGCATTCAGAAGCTGCAACACGCCGATGACGTCGCGTTCATGGTTCTTCAGCGGGACGGTCAGGAAAGACTTGGAACGAAAACCCGTTCCTTCGTCAAACTTTTTGGTCCCGGAAAAATCGAACTCGTCGGTCTCATAGGCATCCGGAATGTTAATTGACTTGCCGGTAAGGGCGGAATGGGTGGCCACGTTCTTGTGATTGGGGGCCTGCGTCTCGGCGTCGAACATCCTTAGTGCCGGGAAGGGGATTTCCTTTCCGGTGGTTCCGCCCATGGCGATGCCAAGTGAATCGGTGCGCATGATCTCGAAGCGCAGTTCGTTTTCCTCGGTCTTAAGGTAGAGGGTGCCGCCATCGGCATTGCAAAGACCCTTGGCCTCAAGGAGGATACGCTCCATCAGACGATTGTGATTTCGCTCCCTGGATAGCGCGATGCCGATTTGAATCAGCCGCTCAAAACGCGCGGCATCTTCGCTGAACGCCGTGGTGCCGGTCATCCCTGCTACCCCCAAATGCCACTCAGGCCGAACCCGGGCAGTGTCACGCACTTCCCCAATCTAACGGGGATTGTATGCCACTACGGTTTCACAATGGTTAACCCCGCCACCGATTACAACCGCCCGTCGGCGGCCCGAGGCAAAGTTTTAGGCTTTTTTATTATTTCACCACACATAATTGGCCTTAATCCGAAAAAAATCCTTGACAAAGGTGGTTTGTTATGATTTACTACAATCAGCGAAAGGGATAAGTGCGCCCAAATTAAACCGGCAAAGGCCCAAAACGCCCCCCCCCTGTACGTGATGATGCGTCCAGCCGACGGCTGTTCTGTTGCGATCTGCCCAAATCCCACTATCATGGATTGATGAGCGTTGGGAATTGAGGGTGTTCCCATGACCGAGAAACCGAAACGCAAGGGGTGGAAATGGATCGCCTTGCGGATGCCGGACAAACGGCGAATGACCTAGGCGTCAACGGCCCGGTCCATGCGCAGGATACCGAGGTTGTCCACGTCACACCCGGCGAAATTGTCATCCCCCCCAGCGCCCAGACACCGGAACTGATGCAAACGCTGCACAACGAACTGGGTGATGATCTGTTGCAATACACCGTCGGTTCCGGCTTTGAGCGACTTCAGTGCGACCGATGATTTAGTGCACTCTGCGCCTTCCCTTTTTGCGAAAACTCGGCAATTCGCCTAATCTGTATGTCTCGTATCGGGAAAAGGGGAAGTGATATGGCAATTCTAATTCGTTTGGTTGCGTTAGGGGTTCTCGCAATCTCGCTGGCAAGTTGCAGCGGTCCTCACGACCACGCAAAGCTCGATTCCATAATGCACCTCACCGAATGCGGGAAATTCGATGAATACCGAGATCACGTTGGAAGCCCTGACGTCGATACTCCGGGAGAGTGTGTCAGGGTACTACTTAGTGAGAAACCCCTGCCGCAAAGATGTACTAGCGTCGGTTCTCTGGGAGAATGTGCCACGACATTATTCATTGAGAAATTGCTGCCGCAAATTGGCGGCAAGGATATTTCTTACGTTTCGTCTCAACTTGAAAAGGAGGGGTTTTCATGCGGACAAATCGTATTTGTCGAACCGGACACCAAAACCGAAACCTGCCGCATCCTGCACCGCTGGTTATCCCCACATTTGGTGTTCGGATACAACGACGTCGGTTATCGGGATTGGACCGTCGTCGCGACAAAGCAAGCTAGCAATCCCATTAAAATCGTAGTCACCAGGAAATTCCTTGGTGACAAATTACCTGACACGGAGAATAGAAAATGACTGATAAGAAAACTCAAGACGGCTGGACGATCCAGTCCCGCCAACTCGGCGTTGCCGGGCTTGGCGGCCACAATTACCTCGCACTCGTTGATCCCCAAGGGGTCGTTCGCCAGGAAATCCACGGATGGATGACGGAGGACGATAAATTAAGTTTCACATTTATCGACAGAGACGACTTAAGCGACGACATGAAGGAAAAAATCAATGATGTTGGCAAGCAACCCGCAGTGAAAGGTGCGGAAGTCAATGTTCCCCTGAACGGACGGTCCGTGTGGGATATGTGGGCTGGTGCTTTGACATCGGCAATGAGTCACCACAAACAAGCGGAATACTCATGGAATGGAGCGCGCGTAAGCTCGGTGGATGGCGCCCGGTTTCACAACAGCAATGGATTCTGGAGCGCCGTTCTCGGCGATATTGGCGTCAACTGGGAAGATGTCGAGCCTGACAGCTGGCTCCGCACCACCCCCGGCAAAGAATATCCGCTCCCTGAAGTTGCGAAAGGGCCAAAATTTGCAAACGAAAAAATATCCCCGAACATGAACGCCGCCACCGATGCCTGGGCCGAAGTGTCGGCTTATGCGGTTGGAGATCATGTCGGGTTGTCGAAAGACCAATCGGTCGCGCTGGCCCAAGAAGCGAAGCAGAAGGGAGCAGACTGGTGGGCCGCCGCGCTGGCATCCGAGGCTGACCGGTTGATGAATGATGCCGAGTATGCGCCACGCAAATCCGAACAAACGGGCAACAACAGACTCCCGGAAGAGGGCATTCAGCTCGCCATGACCGGAGCGTTACCCTCTGGCTTCTTTGGTGATTCCACCCCGCCCGCGCCCGGCAAACGGGACGTTGGCTGGACCGATTCCGATTTCAATCGCTTCACCAAGGCCTTGAGCGAAAACGCCAAGCGCGCGTCAAAGCCCGTCACGCCGGACAAAACGCCGAACGTAGCGAAGGGTGTGCCGACGTATGGCAAGGGTGGTGCGGTGCAAGGCGTGAAGGAAGCCGAGAAGCGCGCCGACGCCGACCCCGGCAAAGACAATAAGTATGCTCCGGTTTCGGGCTGGAACGAGTTGAGCGCGTCCGCGCGCCGCCATGCCGACGGGGTGCGCGAAATGGGTAAAAGCCGCAACGCCAATCGACTGAGCCAGGGCAAAAACACCACCCTGGGTTCGTCGCCGTTCAACAAGGCCGGTGAGCCCGAAGCCCGCGCCGCTGAGCGCCGCAAAGGCCCGCTCGCGGCCCTGGGCGCTGCAGGCAATGACATCATCAACTACGGCGAAGGCGCTGACCAAAGCAAATCTGCGTCTGGCGGAAAGAAGGAGCCGTTTTCCAACGGAACCCTCGGCAAGGGTCCGGACGGAAGAGACGACTGGTTCACGCCGAACAATACCAACCGCTCGGTCACCGGAAAACCCTCCGGCATCGAACGCGCGTTCAACAGCCTGTTCGGCAACGCCACCAACTGGGCCGGGCACGGCAGCTACTACTCCGGCGACGACGGTGGCAGTCACGAAGATGAAGATGGCGGGAATAACGACGATATCTCCGTCGACGGCGCTCCCGATGACGGTATCTATCATGTGGGCGGCGTTGTCAGCGACGACGATCCCGTCATCAACGAAGACATCGTCGCCGTGACCGCGCAGGAGGGCGAGTTCGTATTGAGCCGCGCGGCCCTATCCATGCTGGGCGAGGAATTGGTCGGGCGGGTCAACGGCGCGTTGCGCACCGGCAATCGCGAAACCATTGCGCGGCTGCGTGGGGTGCTGAATTCGCGGCTGGGCGGCCATGACGCCTTACCCGAAGCCGATATTAAAGCGTCTATGAACGAGCGGCCTTATTGGGACCAAAACGACCCCGGCCACACGTCGGCGCACGCCCGCGTCGCCCGCGAGTTCCGCGTCGCTTTCCCCGGTCATTCGGATATGGACAAGGCCGAGCACATCGGCGGCATGATCACCGATCATGATCCCGACACGTGTCTGGACGACTATAAGATCGACATCCCCGAAGGCGCGTTCGTGGTCTCGCGCGTGGCCACCAAGCTGGCGGGCCTCCCCGCGCTCATGCGCCTCAACGCCCTGGCCGAAGGCAACGACGCCGCGCTGGCCGCCACCCTCAAGCGCGAACTGGAAGCCGCGCTCGGCATCCAACGCCCGACAACCGAGGCCGAGCTAAAGGCCATGATGCACGATCCGCGCTACACCGACGCCCAGCACCCCGAACACACCGCCTACCGCCAAATGATCGCCAATGGGTTCAGGGCCGCGCTTCCGGGGTGAGCGACGGCCAGTCGCCTCGAAGCTCGACGACGGAAATTCGAAAAAATCCGTCGCCATGGGCCTCAGCGCCAACGGCGCCCTCGACTTTACCTCAACATTCGGGAAGATGCCGGGGTTCGACTGAGACGCGTGATGCGTTGCGTGAGCGGCAAAAGCAGGGCAAATTAGCCCTCGGCAGCACCAGGGGGAAACATGGCTTACGCGAGCCTTCGGGAGTTTGTGGAACGACTTGAACGCGAGGGACGTCTGGTTCGGGTGTCCGAACCCGTATCCCCCGTTCTGGAAATGACCGAAATTCAGACCCGCCTGCTGGCCGAGGGCGGGCCCGCCGTGCTGTTTGAGAATGTTACCAGCGGTGATGGCAAGGCTTACCCCATGCCGGTGCTGGTCAATTTGTTCGGTACGGTGGAGCGCGTCGCGTGGGGCATGAACCGCGAACCGGGCGACTTGCGCGAAATCGGCGAGATGCTGGCTTTCCTGCGCCAGCCCGAACCGCCGGGCGGCTGGCGCGAAGCATTCGAGATGCTGCCGGTTCTGAAAACCGTGATGACCATGCGCCCGAAAACGACCTCGCGCGCCGCCTGCCAGGAGGTTGTTCTGGAAGGCGACGACGTGGACCTGGCGGCCCTGCCCATCCAGACCTGTTGGCCCGGCGAGCCCGCGCCGCTGATTACGTGGCCCCTGGTGGTCACGCGCGGCCCCGAGGCCGAAGACGGCAGCGACAAGCGCGACGACTATAATCTGGGCGTCTATCGCATGCAGGTGACCGGCAAAAACACGACGCTGATGCGCTGGTTGCGCCACCGGGGCGGGGCGCAGCAGTTCGCCCGCTGGAAAGCCGTGCGAAATGATCCCATGCCGGTGGCCGCTGTCATCGGGGCTGATCCGGGCTGTATTCTGGCCGCCGTAACGCCGGTTCCAGACACCCTGTCGGAATATCAGTTCGCCGGCCTACTTCGCGGGCAAAAAGTTGATCTGGTGGATTGCAAGACGGTGCCGCTAAAGGTTCCGGCCAGCGCCGAGATCGTGCTGGAGGGCCATGTTTCGCTAACCGAGGAGGGCGATGAAGGCCCCTACGGCGATCACACCGGTTATTACAATGCAACCGAACGTTTCCCGGTCTTCACCATCAGCGCCATCACCATGCGCAAAAAGCCGATCTATCTGTCGACCTTTACCGGAAGGCCGCCGGACGAGCCGTCGGTTCTGGGCGAGGCGCTGAACGAGGTGTTTATCCCGCTGTTTCAGCAGCAGTTCCCCGAGATCGTCGATTTCTGGCTGCCGCCGGAAGGTTGCTCGTACCGGATGGCGGTGGTTTCCATGCGCAAGGCGTATCCGGGCCATGCCAAGCGGGTCATGATGGGGGTTTGGTCATACCTGCGTCAGTTCATGTACACCAAGTTTGTCATCGTCGTGGACGCCGACTTGAACGCGCGGGACTGGAACGACGTGATCTGGGCCATATCAACCAATGTGGACCCCGCGCGCGACATCACCCTGATTGAGAACACGCCCATTGATTATCTGGATTTCGCGTCGCCGGAATCCGAGTTGGGCAGCAAGATGGGCATCGACGCTACGGCCAAAACGCCGCCGGAAACAAGGCGCGAATGGGGGCGAAAGCTGACCATGAGCGATGACGTGATCGAGGAAGTCTCCAGAAAATGGGCAAAATTGGGCCTGCCCGGCACGGGCAAACCGATCTGGAAGTGAAGCGTTCTGTTGACGGGTGCGGCGCGGGCTTCTAGGTTCCGGCCCCGGTATTTGCCAAATTCACGAAAATGACGAGTTCGAGGGAAACAAACATGTCTGACGTTCGCGCGTTCGCCGAAAAAAGTAATGCCTGGCCCTTTGCCGAGGCGCGAAGCGTGCTTAAACGACTGAACGGCAAGACGCCTGATAAAGGCTACGTCCTGTTTGAAACGGGCTACGGTCCGTCGGGGCTGCCGCACATCGGCACGTTTGGAGAGGTCGCGCGAACCTCCATGGTGCGCCACGCGTTTGCCCAGTTGTCGGACATTCCAACACGGCTGTTCGCGTTTTCCGATGACATGGACGGTCTTCGCAAGGTCCCCGACAACATGCCCAACCGCGAGATGGTATTGGAACATCTCGGCAAGCCGTTGACCGAAATTCCCGATCCGTTCGGAACCCACGACAGCTTCGGTGAGCATAACAACGCCATGCTGCGTGAATTTCTGGACAGCTTCGGCTTTGACTACGAGTTTGTCAGTTCGACCGAGTGTTACCGAAGCGGGCGTTTCGACGAGGCGCTGCTTGGCGTGCTGCGCAAGTATGAAGCGGTCATGAACGTCATTTTGCCGACCTTGGGTCCCGAACGGCGCGCCACCTACAGCCCGTTCCTTCCCGTTTGCCAAAAGACCGGCCACGTATTGCAGGTGCCCATGGTTCACATGGACGCCGACGCCGGAACCATCGTTTACGAGGACGAAGACGGGTCGAAAATTGAAACACCGGTCACCGGCGGCCGCTGTAAATTACAGTGGAAACCCGACTGGGCCATGCGCTGGGCAGCACTGGGCGTGGACTACGAAATGTCGGGCAAGGACCTGATCGATTCGGTCAAGCTTTCGGGAAAAATCTGCCGAATTCTGGGCGGCACCCCGCCCGCCGGATTTACCTATGAGCTGTTTCTGGACGAAAACGGCGAAAAAATTTCGAAATCCAAGGGCAATGGTCTGGCCGTCGAGGAATGGCTGCGTTACGCGCCGCCGGAAAGCCTGTCGCTGTTCATGTACCAGAAACCGAAAACGGCGAAGCGCCTGTTTTTCGATGTCATACCCCGCAACGTGGATGACTATTTCAGTCATCTTGGCAATTTCGACAAGCTGGAAGACTGCAAGAAAATCGACAACCCGCTTTGGCACATCCACCGGGGTTCACCTCCGGCAGAAAAGGCGCACCTTAGCTTCAACATCCTGCTCAATCTGGCGGGCGTTTGTCATACCGAAGAAAAAAGCGTGCTGTGGCACTTCATTACGCGCTATCGGCCCGACGCCACGCCCGAAAGTGCGCCGCTGCTTGATCGGCTGGTCGAATACGCCATCAATTATTACCGGGATTTCGTCAAGCCTTCCAAGGTTTACCGGTTGCCTGACGAGACCGAACGGGCGGCGTTGGAAGAACTTGTGCAAGCCCTGAAAAAACTTCCGGCGGACGCCACGGCGGAAGACATCCAGACCGAGGTTTACGAGATCGGCAAAAGCCACGATTTCGCGGACCTGAAATCGTGGTTCCGCGCGCTCTATGAAACGCTTCTGGGCCAATCGCAGGGACCGCGCATGGGATCATTCATCGCGCTCTATGGGCGCGACGAATCCGTCTCGTTGATAAACAAGGTGATCGCCGGCGAAGACCTGAACGCCTGAAAAAATCAGGCGTTCGGTTTGGTGCAGGTTCGCGCGAAATCGAAATATAGCTCTCGTGCTTTTCGGCAAATCGGGCCGTACTCGAAGGTTTGGTCATCGAGGCGTGAGCACGGCGCGACCTTGTAGTAATTTCCGGTTCCGAACAATTCGTCGGCCCCGCCGAGTTCTTCAAATTTTAAGGATCGTTCGACAACGGGCACGTCCGCATCGAGCAATAATTTGATGACCCGCTGGCGGGTAATGCCATTGAGGAATGTTCCGTTGGGCAACGGTGTATGCACAATTCCGCCCTTGACCATGAACAGGTTGGCGTAGGCGAATTCAGCCACAAAGTCATCGGGATCGAGCATCACCGCCGTATCAAAATTCCGCGCCTTTGCCTCGCGAAGCGCGCGCGCCACGTTGGGATACAAGCTCGACGCCTTGGCTTCCGTGGGCGCCATGTCGGTGGCGGGCCGGCGGAAGCTGGACAGACAGGCGGAAAAGCCGTCGGGCGGCGGAAGCGGCGATTCCCGGATGATCAGGGCAAAGCGGGTGGATTCCGGTTCGGGCGAGATAAACCCTGTTTCCCCGTAAAACATCGGGCACACATACAAGGCGATGCCGGCGGGCATTCGCCCGATGCCTACCCAGGCCAGGGCCTCTATTTCATCGGCGGAGATCGCGGGCTCCAATCCTACGATACGGGCGGATCGAACGGCGCGGGCACAGTGCAGATCCAGATCGGGCGCGACGCCATCGAAGGCACGCGCCCCATCAAACACCGCCGAAGCCATCCACACGGCGTTTGACGCCGGGCCGACAACCTGCGGGTTTCCCGAATGCCATTGGCCATCGAAATAGACGATACCGTTGGACGGAGGTGTCTTCGACATCGACGCAACTCGCAATCAACAGGGTGACGGGCGCGGGAGCAACTTCGGCTAAACCCGAGCGCTCCCGAACGTCCGATATTTCCCGGCGAATCCGGTGACCTATTGGCTCACCCAAACGATACGGGCAACCCAATCAACGTCCTCGACGGCCAGCAACCGATCCTCATGATCCGAATTCAGGGATATCAGTTCCAGCCTGTGGGCCGTTTTCCGACGAAGCACCTTGGCCATGACCTCTCCGGCTTTCGTCTTGGTGACCACACGGTCCCCCCTTCGAACGCTGGCGCCCGGCGATATGATTACGGTGTCGCCGTCACGATAGGCCGGTTCCATGCTGTCGCCGGAAATTTCGAGGGCATAGGCGTGCGGATCTCCAACGTCGGGGAAGGGGATCTCATCCCACCCGCCACCGGCCGGATATCCGGCATCGTCGAAAAATCCCTTGGCACCGGCTTGCGCGAATCCGATCAGCGGAATGTTGCGGAACACCCCACCGTCCGGGCCGTCCTCCATATAGGTGACGAATTCCCCTAGGCTGGCGCCGGTCGCCGTCAGAACCTTGGATACGCTTTCTGTGCTCGGCCAACGCAGCTTGCCTTCGCGCGTTGTGCGTTTGCTCTTGTTAAAGGTCGTGGGGTCAAGCCCGGACCGGCGCGCCAAACCCGACGCGGAGAACTCGTATTCCTGGGCCAGGCGGTCAATGGCCCGCCACACCTGTGAATGCTTTAACATGGGAACATCGTCATATATAAAAGATTTTTTTGCAATAGGAAAAAATACCATGTATAGACATCTTGCTGGAGTTGTTTTCTTCATTTTCTTAACAACCACCAAAAAAGGCAAATTATCAACAACGGAGGAAGCCCAATGCCGAGAGAACGGATCAACCCGAAACCACTTTACGAGACACCGACCCTTCAATTTGCCGATGCCGAAGAAGCCTGGTTTTGGTTTTGCCGGTGTCAGCAACTTCGGGACGCGGGCGCGCGCCTCGACAACGGGCCAGGCGACACGGCGCGCCCCTGCGAGCCGGATGATATTTACCGCACCGTGAAGGGGCTGGCTAAGATGCGTCGCATCGGCGGCGAACACCTGCGAGTTCTAAGCCGATTTGGATTGAGGGATGCGCCGCCCGATCGACGGTGCCGCGAGGAATCCCGTGCCGCTCGCCTGTGGGATGAGTCAATCGACCGGCTCACCACGGCGTTGCGGCGCAAGGCGATCGTCGCATGAGCCTGACCCTCGGAACCAGATCCTGCGCCGGGCGCAAGGCTTTGGTTGCCTTTTCGGGGCAGGCGGACCTGCCGTGGCTACGCCTTCTAAAACCTGGATTTCGCCATTGTCTGGTTGCCGTCGATTTCGCGGGGTATTGGATCGTCGTCAATCCGCTTTCAAACCGCATGGATATGGCGGTTTGCAACACCATGACGGCAGAACAATTAGCGAACTTCTACCAATCTAAGGGTTTGCGGGTCGTTCATACACGAACACTTGATCCTGGGCGTAAACCAGTGTCATGGCGTCCTTTCACCTGCGTCGAAGTGGTTTTGCGGATTTTGGGGCTTCGTGCCCCATTAATCCTCACTCCATGGCAACTTTTCAGAAAAATTTCAGTAAACATGAAAAAAAGCCTTGACAAACCGGAAAAATAGGCGTATAACCATAATTAGCGAAAGGGACAATTGTGTCCAAAACCAGCGCCGCAGTAATGCGGCGCTTTTTTTTGAGGAGAAAAGTCATGGGTGGAATTTTTGGATCACCCTCCCCGCCACCGCCGTTGCCGCCGGTTGAACCGGACAATTCGGTCGAGGAGGAAGAGCGCAAAGAACGCCTCGAAGCAATGAGCCGACGTCGGCGCGGCCGCCGCTCGACGATCACAACCTCGGACAGGGGCCTACTTGAACAGGAAGATTGGGTCCCGAAACAAAAGACTCTGCTTGGAGATTAAAATGACCGAACTTGAACCGAAAAAGGTAGTCGAGCGCTACCAACGAGCGAAGGAAAGTCGGGGAACATGGGAATCCCATTACCAGTTCAGTTGTTGGAACTTGGGCGATCCCAACCGCGAAAAAATCCTCATGATCGATCCCGCCGATCGGGTCTTTCAGGTCTGCGTGCGCATTGCGCGCCGGGCGGTGGCGGGCGTGCTGGCGGATCCCACAAACGGGGCCACCCATTACCACGCCAAGCGCGCACGGCCGCTTTGGTCGGTGGGGCGCGAACCCTCGGCCATCATCGGCAATCACAAATTCTATAGCGATGTGGAGTGAGCCATGCTTAGCGCAATCATCGGCCCGCTGATAGGCGGGATCTTCGGCGTCATCGACAAGGCCGTCCCCGACAAGGACGAGGCCGCGCGCATCAAATCCAAATTGCAGGAAATGGTGCTAACGGGACAGATCAAGGAGATCGAGGCCGCCGCGCAAATCATCGTCGCCGAAGCCAGCGGCGATTCCTGGCTGCAACGCAACTGGCGGCCTCTGCTCATGTGCCTGTTCGGCCTGATCGTCGCCAACAACTACGTGCTGGCCCCCTACATCCTGCTGTTCATGGGCATCGACATCGAACTCGGCATCCCGCCCGACATGTGGGATTTGCTCAAACTGGGCGTCGGAGGCTACGTGCTGGGCCGCTCGGTCGAAAAGGGGGTGCGGGTGTGGAAACAACCCGAGTAGCCAACAAAACGAAAAAACCGGGGACCGTTGTTCCCGGTTTTTCGTCACGGAGAACAATCATTACAATCGAATTAAACAAACCCTTCGACATCGACAGCCATGTGGATGCGCAAGACGCGCGCGTTGTGAAGCGCGCGCTAAATTGCCTCGGTTACTACACCCCGGCCAAAAACATCGGCCTGACCGATTTTCCCGACCGGGAAATTTTCGAGGCGATTAAGGAATTTCAAACCGATCAAGACATCCCGGCAACAGGCCTCATGCGGTCGGGCGGCACCACAATCAACGCATTAAACGAGAACATAACGCGAAAACTCGGAGGAAAGTAAAATGAAAGGCAATCACTACACCTGGCGCACGGTGCAAGACAGCAAAGTGCGCTCGTCCCACGCCGACCGCGAGGGAAAAGTCTTCTCATGGACCGACCCGCCCGATGGCGGCCACCCCGGCGAAGCATATAATTGCCGATGCTGGGCGGAAAACTTGGAAGCCGAGAAGACGGATTGCGAAGAGGTGCGGTTAGCTATGGCAAAGGCATGGACGAAACATGACGATCTCCAGTACCCCATTCTGGATGCCAGGGAAGACATTAGCGCATACGAAAAAATCCTGAAAAACTTGAAAATTGAACAGGTTGCCATTTGGGCTCGAATCGGGGGTGAAGTGATCCCGGACGGAGTGACTCCGCAGCCATCATTGGGGCCTATTCTCGGTGCGGAACTAACCTGAATTATTCACAGCAGCTCAGAAATTAAGCGGTGAGCGTAGACT
>JABGRG010000210.1 GCA_018648445.1 Rhodospirillales bacterium
GCGGCAGGGGCTCAGGCGTTGTCGGCTATAATGTTCAGGCATCGGTGGATACCACGCATCACTTGATCGTTACGCATGATGTGACGAACTCAGGTTCCGACCGCTCGCAACTGACGCGGATGGGAAAGAAGACGAAGGCGGTACTTGGGACGGATCAGCTGGATGTCGTTGCCGACCGGGGGTACTTCAACAGCGAGGAAATCCTGGCCTGTGATAAAGCCGACATCACGGTCACATTGCCGAAGCCGATGACATCGGGCAGCCGGTCCAAGGGGCGCTTTGTCAAACAGGACTTCCGCTACGTGGCCGCAGACGATGTTTACATCTGTCCTGCGGGTGAGTGTCTCAAGTACTATTACTCTAACGAGGAGAAGGGACTGACCCTACGCCGCTACTGGACCAACACGTGCCAGACTTGCGCCATCAAAGACAAATGCACCACAGGAAAACAGCGTCGCATCACCCGCTGGGAACACGAACACCTTCTCGAAGATGTCCAGCGGCGGCTCGACGAGAACCCTCAGGCCATGCGTCAGCGCCGGGAGACCGTCGAGCACCCCTTCGGCACCATCAAGGCACGGATGGGCGCAACCCACTTCCTCATGAAAACGCTCAGGAACGTGCGCACCGAAATGGCGCTGCATGTGCTTGCCTATAACCTCACTCGCGTCATGAATATCCTGGGACCGGGACCGCTGATGAAGGCGATGCAGGCGTAGAAGCCTCATTCCGCCTGCTCCCAGCCAGCAACATCGCCTCCCAGAACGCCCCAGGACCGCCAAAACTCCGTTCCACGGCCAATATCATGACAAACACCATTATCACGGCGGCTGTCCACCTTCGGATCACAAAGACACTCGGCCAAAAACGTTTTTACACAGCCAAGACCCAAAGCCGTCATTGGGGGCTGCTCACAATTCAATCAACGACCTGAATGTCTCGGACAGATTTTCCCACGTGAGGCGCGCCTTGACAAGGGACCATCAGTCTCCTAATTAGTGACCATCAGTCACTTATTGTCAAGGTAAGCCATGAATTGGGAACGGGCGCGGACGCCGGATCAGCAGGAGCAGCGCCGTCAGGAAATCCTGGAGGCGGCGGCTACGCTGTTTCGCGAATTGACGTACGAAGACGTGAGCCTCAACGCCATCGCACGCGAAGCCGGTTTTACCAAGTCAAACATCTATCGCTATTTCGCGTCGCGCGAGGAAATCTTCCTCGCCCTGTTTTTGGTTGATTTCTCGGAATGGGCCAACGAGTTCATTGAAATATTGAACACGCTACCCGCCGGGACCCCGGCTGCCGATCTAGCCGAGGTCTGGGTCGAGATTCTGATGAAGCACGAACGGATGCTGGATTTGACCCCGCTACTGGGCGTCGCACTGGAACGCAATGTTTCGGAAAGCACTTTGTTTCATTTCAAATTCAGTTCACATCAGATGATGTCACATATCGTCGAAGGCCTGTTGATGCCACTGCCGATGATGAACGCTGATCAGGGAAGGGCGCTTCTCATGCGGGTCCATGGGCTGGTTGCGGGTCTTTGGCCTTTTTCCAAGCCGAACGAAATCATGGAGGCGGTCCTGCAGCGCCCCGAACTGGATTCATCACACTTCAGTTTTGAAGACACTTTGCTGGGCACCATCGAAATCCTTGTGCGCGATATTCAGAAAAGCACACCCCAATGAAAAACCGAGGTAAAAAGATGATCTACGCCCTTATTGCCCTGCTCGTGGCGGTCACCGCTGTTGGTGCGTGTTCGTCCATCGAATTCGGTGCCAAGCTTCGCGGGGCCGCGTTGGAGAAAGTAGAGCGCTCGTCCAATTTCAAGGACGGGAAATTTCGAAATTTAATGGGCATCCCGACCACGCCAACATCGGAACCGGGCGAACGCAAGTCAATGGCGTTAACCATGTGGGAGTTCTTTTTCACCGGAAAAAAGCGCCGCCCCGAAACGCCGCTGACGACGGTTCAAGCTGACCTGAAATCATTTGCAGATGGCCGGCAAACCCGTGTCGCATGGCTTGGGCATTCGACGATGCTGATCCGCATCGGCGGCAAGACGATCCTCACTGATCCCGTATTCAGCGACGCCATCTTCCCGATCCGCCTTCTGGCCCCCAAGGCGTTCACGTATTCCAAACCCATTGAAATCGCGGATCTGCCGGACGTTGATGTGGTGTTGATTTCCCACGATCACTACGACCACCTGGATTATGCGTCGATCCATGCCCTATCGGCAAGGAACCCGATGTTCGTGGCCCCGCTCGGCGTTGGCTCGCACCTAAGAAAATGGGGAGTTCCCGAAGACAGGATCATCGAACGCGATTGGTGGCAGGAAACGGCCATCGGCGGGCTGCGCCTGACCGCTACACCGGCACAGCATTTTTCGGGACGCGGGCTAATGGATAGAAGTGCAACGTTGTGGGCCTCCTGGGTTGTCGACGGAAATGGCGAGCGGCTGTTTTTCGGCGGCGACAGCGGTTACTTCACCGGCTTCAAGGACATCGGCGAGCGTTTCGGCCCCTTCGACCTGACCATCCTGGAATCAGGGGCGTATAACGAAAACTGGATCGACGTGCACATGCTGCCGGAACAGACGGTACAGGCGCACCTGGACCTCAAGGGCAAAATTCTGCAGCCCATCCACTGGGGAAAGTTCGATCTGGCCCTGCACGGTTGGGCGGAACCCGTGGAACGCCTGTCGGCGGCGGCCAAAGAGAACGGAGTACAATTGGCGACGCCCGAGATCGGCCAAGCCTACGCCTTGCATGAACGGCTCCCCCAAACGGCTTGGTGGCGCGCTCTTACGGAAACCCAAACCGCAGACAGCCTCCCGGCGACATCACTGCCGCTTGCCGAAAAGATGCGCTAGAGAAAACTCCGAAAAACCGAGCCAATTTAGGCGACGAATATAGTTTTCCATCATTAGACTATCAGCCGAAGTCCGCATCCATGCCAAATGAGGGCCGCTTTGTGATATGAAGCAGCCCTTCTGGGGGAGATGTCCGCTCCACCTCGCACAGCAGACCAGTTTTAGTGATGTCGCTTAAGCCCGCTTTTGACCCAGGCTGTGTAAAAACGCCCTCCGTGCTATGATTCTTCTGTGCTTTGGCG
>JABGRG010000070.1 GCA_018648445.1 Rhodospirillales bacterium
TATTCGTTGTAGTAGTCACGCAGGAAGTTAACGACTTCCCAGTGCTCATCGGTCATCTCGACCTTTTCCTCATCGGCCAGGAAATTAGCCACATCCGTGGTCCACTGGCTGATGTCTTCCATGAAGCCTTCTTCATCATGCTCAATGGTCGTTCCGCCTACTTCGTATGCCATTTAGGTGCTCTCCTTTGGTCGCATTGTTCGAATGGTTTTGTTCAAAGCCAAGCCTGCACGGGGCCTTCCCCGGCGGCCAGATCGACAAATCCGCCGTAGTCGACGATTTTGACGCCCGCGATCAGTTGATCGGGGGTGATTCCGCGAGCCTCCAGATCAGGGCCAAGAGCGTAAAACGTCCGGTCCTTGGTGGCTGTTTTCAATTCTTCCGCGTCGGGCGAACCTGCGCGGGCAGCATAAACGCCATCTTCAAAAAGAAGAACGGAATCGCCCGCCCGCGCGTAGCGCAGGCACGTTGCAAACGACGAACGTTCGAAAGGCGATTTGTTGACCGTATGCAGCATTCCGTTATTCCCTACGCCGAGATAACCACGTCCTGGTCGGCCATTAGTGCGGAAAGCTCTTCCGCGCTCAACACCTCGACCCGGACAACGAAGTCATCGACCGTCAATCCGCGCGCCTCGATGGACTCCTTTTCGACATACATCTTTTCTATGTCGTAGCCTTCCAGCGCCCGATAGGTCGGCGAGAAGTTCTTCATATTGATTGCCTTGGTGTCGTGCCCTTTGACGATATCGAACACCCCGTCGTCGATGAACGCGACGCTTACGTCCTGTTCGAAGGCACCAGTTATCAACACCAATTCCAGGGACTCCAACGCATAAAGGGTCCCATATGGCGCGCGCCGATTGACGAACATGAACTTCTTGGCGTTTTCGTTCACTTCGTCGCCGTCGTCGATGAAATCAGTTTCAGCCATATCAATCACCAAAGACCATCAGCTGATCCGCGTCGATTCCGGCTTCGACGAGCTGGCCGAGGCCCGAAATTCGGAAACCCTCGGCCAGTATTTCGTCTTTTAGTCCGCGCCGCAGCGCTGCCGCCACGCAGACCACCAGATCGAGATCATGCTCCTTGCCCAATTGGCTCCACAGCCGGACCAGATTGCGGTCGTCCTGCTGCGGTTCCGACAGCTTGTTCGCGTTGTTTACGCCGTCATGATAGAAGAACACGCGTGTGATCTCGTAGCCTTTTTCCAACGCCGCCTTGGTAAAATGGTAGGCGGAATCGGAGGCTTGGTGAGTAAACGGACCTTCGTTGACCAAAACGCCGAACTTCATGACCGGGCAGCTCTCCTAAAAGCGGATATGCGCTGACGTGTTCAAGGTCGGCCGCGCCCAACGCCAATCGTCGATGTGATGGCGGGTGAACGGCAGATTGGTGAGCTCGAAGAAACGCGGCCAGCCGATCCGCTCGACCCATTCGCCAACACGCTCAAACGGGCGAGCATCGGCACGATAGGCTTCGAGGATCGTCGTGACGGCCTCGGAGACCTCGGGCCAGCGCGGCGGATTGTTGGGCAGGCCGGAAATCACCAGCTTATGGAAGGTCGGTTTGCTGCGCGCATTGGAGTTCTTGCCACCGATCCAGATGGCGATCTTGGTGTGTTCGGGATCGTTGATCTGCATGGGCGGGCAGGGCGGGTAGCAGGCGCCGCAGCACATGCACTTCTTTTCATCGACCTCAAGGCTCGGCATGCCGTTGACGACAGCCGGGCGGATCGCCGCGACCGGACAACGGGCAATCACCGTGGGCCGTTCACAGATCTTGTTGACCAGATCGTGATTGATGATCGGCGGTTTGGTGTGCTGCACGTTGATGTCGATATCACCGTGGCCGCCGCAGTTGATCTGGCAGCACAGCGTATTGATCTTCACCTTGGCGGGAAAACGCTCGTTGATGAAGTCTTCATAGAGCGAGTCCATGATCGCCTTGACCACACCCGAGGCATCGGTGCCGGGAATGTCGCAATGCAGCCAGCCCTGGGTATGGGCCAGTTGCGAGATCGAGCCGCCGGTTCCGCCGACGGGGAAACCCTCGTCGTTCAGACGCTTGATCAGCGGTTCGACCTGGCTTTCGTTGGTAACCATGAATTCCGCGTTCGAGCGGGTCGTGAACCGAAGGTGACCGCTGCAATATTCATCCGCGATATCGCACAACACACGGATCGTATAGACGTCGAGCTGACGCGACGTTCCGGCCTTAACGGTCCACACTTCATCGCCGCTTTCGGCGACGTGATACAGCACGCCGACGCGCGGACGCTCGTGATATTTCCACTGTCCGTAGTTCTTTCTCAGAACCGGGTGCATCCACGGCATATGATCGGGGACGCCGCTTTCGATGGGTTGACGGGGTTCAGCCATTCTGTCCTCCAAAAACCTATTCTTTTTCTTGACGCTCTCGCCGGATTATTTGGCGGCGGTCGTCTGACTCTTGTTCCATTTATCAGCCTGTTCGTCCCAATCATCCATGCGCACGTAAGAATTTTCGCGGGGATGGACGACCATATTGGGATCAACTTCCAGGCCGAGGCCCTCAATGAAGTTCGGCAGACCGATACGTTCGATCATCTCGCCGGTTCGCTCGTGTTCGAGCGCGTTTTCGGCGTAGAACTCGATAATGTTCTCGGCCAACTCCAACAGCTTGTCGTAGTCCTCATCCGTCTTGAGACGCATGAACGGAACAGCGACGACGCCCATCAAATCACCGATTTGCAGGGTGTGCTTGCCGCCCAGAAGGATCGTCACGCCGCGGTCCTTGCCCGGGCGCAGAGCCTTCGTCATGACGTTGATGCAGTGCATGCAACGAACACACGACGGGTTGTCGACTTCAACGGTATCGTCGTCGTTGAGACTCATGGCATTGGTCGGGCAACGCGTGATGACGTTGTCGATAATGTACTTGCGGCCCTTTTCGGCGACGTATTTCTTGAACTCGCCTTGGTCGACCTGCATGTCGTCTGCCCAGGTGCCGATGATGGCGCCGTCCGAACGGTGGATGGCGTCGGCGCAGTCGTTCGGGCAGCCCGAGAACTTGAACTTGAACTTGTAGGGCAGCGACGGACGGTGCAGTTCGTCGATCATGCCATTCAGGATCATGCGCATGGAGCGCGCTTCGTCATAGCACGAGAATTCGCAACGGGCTTGGCCGACGCAGGCTTGTGAGCTGCGAAGGCAGGGGCCCGCACCGCCCATGTCGAAGCCAATCTCGTTAAGTCCGTCAAAGGCTTCCTGAACCTGTTCGGTCGAGCAGCCCTGAAACATGATGTCGCCGCTTTGGCCGTGCAGGGCGATGAGGCCGGTGCCGGATTCTTCCCAGATGTCGCACATCTTGCGCAGAACGTCTGTGCTGTAGTGATAGCCCGCCGTTGGCATGATGCGCAGGGTGTGGAATTCAGCAGAATCCGGGAACTTGTCGGCAACTTCCGAAAAACGCGGAATAACGCCGCCGCCATAGCCGCGAACGCCAACGACGCCGCCTTTCCAATATCCCTTGATGGTGTTGTAGGAATATTCAAGCTGACCCAAAAGATCCTTCATGCGGTCGGCATATTGTTTGTCATCCGTCTCGGCCAACCTTTTCAGGTTGGTGACAAAGCTCGGCCAGGGACCACTTTCAAGTTGGTCGAGCATTGGCGTTACTGGCATTTTTTTTGCCATGGACTTACCTCCAAGAACTCCGCTCTCATTTCACGCTTTATCCGTTTGTCGACGCGCCTATTTGAAAAGCCATCAAAAGCTTTGCCAACGTGCCGACCCGGCATTCACAATTCGTTCCGTGCTCCCAGGGCGCTTTCGGAATTCATCCGAAATTGCCAAAACCCCTTGTTCAAACACCCCAACGATCCGACCCGGCCGCACTTTTTCAAGCCCGCCCGTGCCTTGTCTATTGGTGTAAAGTGGAGCCGTATTCCGTGTTATTCTTTCCGTTTCCTCCCCAAGGAGCCCAAAACGCAAGAGTCTCAATGGGTTAACTCGCGATTCCGAATGCTTAGAATTTATGATATTTTTTATAGTCGAATGGAACCTGCAAAATCTACATTTTTTTGTTGCCGATAGTCCTTTTTTTATTGAGAATTGTTCGCATAATCAAATAACAAACATTTCTTTTCTTGATGATCGCTTTCGACGGAGAAATTATTGACGCCTGTCTTGGCGAATTATATTAGATTCTAGCAATATTTCGCAGGAGTAAACGCATTGCCAAGCCTTTCGCGCGTAACGGAAATTGACGAGGTGGAGGCCCCGTGGGGTCGAAATGTCAGGGTCGAGGAGGTTGAATTCGAGGGCGGAGCGGTGATGCTGCGTGTTCGGATCAGAGAGGGGCGGCGCTTCACCGATCTGGAGATGACCCGCGAGGTGGCGACGCGCATTGGCGCGGCTCTCGTTTCCTGGGGCGGAGCCGAATAACCGCGCGCCTCTCCTTGAGCGAGATCAAGGCGCCGAAATCACACGGTGTATTAGTCTCGGTTTTTCAGCGGACGAAATTCAATACGATTGGTTTTTGATGGTCGAGGATACGAACGCGCGCGATGCGTCGGTGGACGATGCGATCCCGTCTTTCGATCTGCGGGGACTGGAGCCGCCCCAGCCGGCCGTCGCCATTCTGACACTTATTGACGGTCCGGATTGCGGCGACGCGATTCTTGTTCGACTGGAGCGTGAACCGATCTTTTTGTACCCCGAACTTCTTGAGCGCGGCTGGCGATGGGAACTGGTTTCCTCGTTGCCCGGTGACGTCAATCTGCGTCTGACCAGAAACCTGCGGAAAACTGAATGAAATTCCCTGGCTTGATCCTGATGGGGGCGCAAAGCAAATTGCTTCCGCCTTCCATTCCGTTCCGCTTTTTCGTGGCGGCGGTTGTCTTTCACATCGTGGCCTGGGGCATGATGGCCCTGGACGCCGATCAGGCGGCGCAGTTCGTTGGCGGTCCCGGCGTGATCCTGGCCGCCATCCATGCCCTTACCCTGGGCGTCGTGGTGATGACGGCAATTGGGGCATCCTTCCAGATTTTGCCGGTGGTGACGGGTCGGCCGCTTGCCGCTTTTTGGCCGTGCAGGCTGGTCTTCTGGTTGTTTGCTCCGGGAACGGCTGCTCTGGTTTTTGGTTTTGCAATCATTGATCAAACGGTGATCGTGACCGGCGCGACCTTTGTGGTCGCCGGGTTAACGGTGTTCGCGTTGCTCGTGGCCGACGTTCTTCGTTCGACCCGCGGGATGATCACGCTGATTACCCACGGGTGGGCGGCGATGGCCGCGCTGCTGAGCTTGGCGATAATGGGATTGATGCTGGTATTCGACTGGGAATATGGCTTCCTTCCCGATCACGGAGGCATGGCCATCGCCCACGTGGTGGTCGCCGTCTTCGGGTTCATGGGAATGTTGGTGCTTGGATACAGTCAGTTTATGGTCCCCATGTTCGCCATGGGGCCATCGCCGAACGAAAAAGAGGTTCACGCCGCCTTCGGACTTGCCGCCGCCGCGATCGTGGGCGCCGCGGTTTCGGCGATGGCCGGATCGACGAACGGCCTGTTGGTTGCCGCGGCTGCCGGTTTCATTGGCGCGGTTCTTCACATCCGCACCATGGGCGCCGTTCTCAGAGACGGAATGCGAAAAGAATTGGGCCTTTCCTTCGTGCTGGTAAAGGCGGCCTGGGTATTTTTGGCGCTGGCTATTGTGTTTGGCGCTCTGGCCATGGCCGAACTTGATGATCGCCTGATCGCGTTGTTCGGCCTTGTCGCCCTTCTCGGGTGGCTGCTCACATTCTTAATGGGGATTCTTCAGCGGATCATCCCGTTCCTGGCCGCCATGAATGCGGCCAAAGAGGGGCAGACGCCGCCAACCCCCTCTGCGGTGTCCAGCGAGGGGCCGCTGAAAATCCATGCGCTGGGCCATTTTTTGGGGCTCGCCCTTTTTGCGGCTGCGATCATTCTGGACGAGGGTCTGCTGATTCTCGCCGGTGCTGCCGCGGGTGGCATCGGGGCGATCGCCTTCGCTTGGTTTGCCCTGGATTCGCTCAGGCGAATGCGTGCTTACGGAAAAATGACGCCGGACTAATTCTAACGACGGACTAAATCTTAGGAGCAAGACGAATGTACCAAATGAACCTTCGGGTTTTGCAGATTCTTCATGATGAACACCTGACGACGCTGGGACTGCTCGATCGCTTTGATCGCGTGTTGAAAAAGGTTGGTCCAAGCGGCGCGCCTGATACAGGCGATGCCGAGACGGCCCTCTTACTGGCCGATGTGATCGCCAATATGAAAGATGAAGCCGAATGCCATTTCAATTTTGAGGAGGAACATCTTTTTCCGCGTTTTTCACAGCTCGCCGATCCTGGAATTCCGGCCATGTTGCGGGCCGAACACGAGGCCATTCGCCCGCTCGCGCGCAGGCTGGTTGAATTGGGCGGGCAGGCCGGGGCAGATGGCTTTGGCGCCGAAAGCTGGCGCGAGTTCCATCAGATAGGTCGGGAACTCATTGAGCGCGAAACCTTCCACGTACAGAAGGAAGAAATGGGTTTTTTGCCCGCGCTCGATCAAATGCTGTCGCCGGACGACGCCTCGCAACTGGCCGAGATATACGCGGCCTCGAAAGGCGGGAGTTAGGATTTGCCGCTTGCGCCCGGTTCATTTATCCTTAGGTCTTGTACTTCGGATTTTTCTCGATGGGCAGGTGGGGTGCGAAATGAGCGACGGCAAATACCGCTTGGTGACACGCAGTGATTTTGACGGACTGGTCTGCGCGGTCATTCTCAAGGAACTGGACCTGATCGACGATATCAAGTTCGTCCATCCCAAGGACATGCAGGACGGAACCGTGGTGATTTCCGATAACGACATCACCACCAATCTACCGTATGTGCATGGCGTTTATCTGGCCTTCGACCACCATCACAGCGAAGTCGTCCGTCTGGGCGAGAAGCTGGAAAACCACATCATCGATCCGGACGCTCCCTCGGCGGCAAGGGTGGTTTACGACTATTACGGTGGAAAAGAGAAACTCCCCAACGTGTCGGACGGATTGATGGAGGCCGTGGATAAGGGCGATTCGGCACAGTTTACCGAAGACGAAATCCTCGATCCCCAGGGGTGGGCGTTGCTCAATTTCCTGATGGATTCGCGAACCGGTCTTGGTAGGTTCAGGGAATTTCGCATCTCCAATTATCATCTGATGATGGAACTGATCGATTATTGCCGCGATCACGATATCGACGACATTTTGAAAATGCCGGATGTGGTCGAGCGGGTTGAGCTTTTCAAAGATCACGGAACCAAGGCGGCGGCCCAGATCCGGCGCTGCACGACGGTTCACAAGAACTTCGCGGTTCTTGATCTGCGCGACGAGGAAACCATCTTCGCCGCGAACCGATTTTTGATTTATGCGCTGTTTCCCGAGGCCAACATCTCGGCCCACGTTGTGTGGGGTCTTAACAAACAAAACACCGTCTTCGCCGTTGGCAAGTCCATATTGAACCGCACATCGAAAACCAATATCGGCGAACTCATGCTTTCGTATGGCGGTGGTGGGCACGAGAACGCGGGAACCTGTCAGGTTGCCAACGACCAGACGGAGGTTGTTCGCAATGAGCTTATTGCGAAAATCACCGCCGACGGCTAGACCCCGCATTTTTCCGACCGGGAGCGCCAACACATGACCCGGCGGCGGTTTTCGGGAATGCTCGGCATTATCGGCGGCCTTCTGATCGGGGCCGCGCTTTCGCCTGTTCTGGTCGGATGCATGGGCGAAGATTCCGCGTTTCAGCGCACCGTAAGCGCAATCCGGTCTTACGCCACTTCGCTCCCGTCGGAGGCCAACAAGGAACTTTCGCGCTTCAATGAAATTCATCGCGAATATGCCGTCGATTCTGAAAACACGCGGGAACTCAAACACTTCAAGGATGCCTTCGTTCGAATCCGCAGCGATTACCTGCACCCCATCGCCGATGCCAAGTTGATCGCCGCCGCCCTAGAAGGCGTGAACGGGCTGGAGGACGAACCCGGCACGGTTTCCTCGTCTCAGGTCGTCGAGGCCGGGCTCGACGCCATGGTCGCTTCCCTGGATCCTCATTCGGCCTATCTCAACGCCGAGGAAATGAAAGAGACCTTCATTTCAACCCGCGGCCAGTTTGGCGGATTGGGTATTGAGGTCACCATGCAGGACGGTATGGTTAAGGTGGTTTCTCCGATTGAAGGGACGCCCGCGTTTCGTGCCGGGCTGAAACCGGGCGACCTGATATCGCATCTCGACGGAGATCCCATTCAGGGTGCGACCATCATGGAGGCGGTCAAGCGGATGCGCGGGAAACCGGGCACCGATATTTTGCTGACCGTGCGGCGCGAAGGGGTTCCATCCTTCGACGTCACCATTACCCGAGCCATCATCACCGTGCGCGCCGTTCGGTGGCACACCGAGGGCGACATCGGGTACATCCGCGTAGCCAGCTTTACCGAGCAGGCCGAAGACGGGATCGCCACCGCGTTCAGAGGAATTCGGGGCGAATTGGGCGCCACGGCCAAGGGCTATGTGCTGGACCTCAGAAACAATCCGGGTGGATTGCTGGATCAGTCGCTGGCCGTCGCCGACGCGTTTCTTGAACGGGGCCGCATCGTTTCCGTGCGCGGACGCGATCCTAAACGCGAGCAGGTGTTTGTCGCCGAAGCCGGGGATTTGGCTGACGGGTTGCCCATCGTCGTGCTGATAAACGGCGGCTCGGCGTCGGCTTCCGAAATCGTCGCCGTCGCGTTGCAGGAAGGGCACAGGGCGACCGTCATGGGGCGGCGCTCTTTCGGCAAGGGATCGGTGCAGACGATCACGCCACTTCCCGTTCAAGGCGCGGTGAAATTGACGACGGCGCTCTATTATTCACCCAACGGAAGAACCATCCAGGGTCAGGGCGTACTGCCCGACATCGAAATCGCCGCGACCGATACCGCCGCCCGCCAGCGCGAATCCGATCTGCCCGGCGCCCTTGCCGCCGCCAACCCCTCCAGCCGCAAAAGCCTGGGCCTCGTCGCCGAAGAAAGCTGTCCGCAAGCCGGAGACGAAGGCAAAGACCGTATCCTCGGCTGCGCTCTGGCGTACCTTAGAGCCGGATCAGCCAAACAGTTTCTGGCTGCGGTCGGACAAAGCCCGAAGATGTAGTCACGGCCTTACTGCCGGCGGCAGTTTCCACAGGCGTTCGGCGTTACCGTGGGCCAGGGCGTGGGCAACATCGTCGGGTATCGTTGTCAAGGTTTGACGCCAGACCTTGACTTGGGGAAGGAAGTTTTTTTCCCAGTGAAAGGCGAATACGTTGTCGAAGGCGAGAACGAAACGCGTTGGGTTGGCAATCACCAGCTTTTCCCACGCGGGCGCAAATTTTTCGTCGACGATCATCCGCGTCCACGGCTGCGAGGTGTCGTTGTAGGCCACCGGATTGCTGTGGGACGTTATGAAGAACAAATTCGGGTGCTTGGGCAGCAGGCGCGCTGCGTCACCGGCCTTCAACTGGCCCATATGGATCATGCCGATGGGAACATCCCGGTTGGCGGCCAGAAAGGTTTCGAGCTTCTTCATATACCGTGATTTGGCGCCGCCCATGGCCCCGAATTCCACGTGGGCGATGAACGGAAAGCCCTTTTGCCGTGCTGTGTCCATGAATACCGCGACGCGCGGATCATCCGGGTCCATGGTTGCTTTTCCGGCGCCGACTTTTTTCTTTGCGGCATGCCACATGATGATCTCAGCCACGGCGCGGTAGTCGTGCCTTTCCAGTTCCTTGAAAAACATACCGGGGAATTTCCCGGTGTTTTTGGTGAATGCCTTGGTCTTGCTTTTGGCGGCGGGAATGATCCTGTCGGGGTGGCGGGCCGCCAGTTCCAGAACGTCCGATGACGGTTGCTGGAAGCGGGTCGACAGGATGACCTGAGCGACACCAGCCTGATCGAGCATGGGGATGATCGTGTCAACATCCGTGTCCTCGTCGATCTGGCTGTGGGCGTCGATAAGAGGGCCCTGCCAACCTCCGCTGGGTGCTGCGGCGGTTCTGGTTTTGGCGGCACGCTTGGTTCCGCCACTCGATCCTGTCCTCTTGTCTCCGGGAAGCTCCTCGATTGTCAGATAGCTGTCACCGTTTCGGTCCAACTTTTTGAACGCCTTCTTGTTCTTTTTCCATTCCTTGCGGCTAATTTTTCCGTCACCGTTTCGATCCATGGCTTTGAGGATTTGTTTGGGGTCCTTGGCCTGAGCCTCGCCACTTTTCATCATCGGCACGCTTGCTACCAAGAAAACAGCAATAAGGCGAAAAACGAGTAATCTCATCACTTCAACCCCTTGGAAAAACTGTTTGTTCCGGGATTTTCTGCGATTTCCCGGATAGCCGTCAAATTGACGTCAGCACAATATCGGGCCGCGCGGAGCCGCTCTGGAGAATTTGCGCGAAACGTTGCTACAGTTTCTATATATGTGAAGTGGTTCACTCTGCTGTAGCCATTAAACTGTGTTAAGCTACATCACTTCCGCGATTGCAGCGGTTGAGGGGGGCGCGCGCCGAAGTTAATGTCCGATAGACCGATCGAACGTAAGCTGCTGGCAATCCTGTATGCCGATGTCGCGGGCTACAGCCGTTTAACGGGTGTGGACGAAGAAGGCACGCATCGGCGCTTAAGCGAATACATGGATGCGTTCTCGGCGGCCATCGAAGAGGGTGGCGGCCATGTCGTGCATTATGCGGGCGACGCTATTCTTGCCGACTTTGGTAGCGTGGTTGATGCACTCAATTGCGCAGTGTCGGTTCAGCGCGACCTCAAGAGCCGCAATGAAACCGCGAACAAGGACCGGCGGGTCGAGTTTCGTATCGGCATCAACCTGGGCGAGGTCATGGTTGATCGCAATGACATTTACGGCGACGGCGTAAATGTCGCGGCGCGCCTGGAAGGCTTGGCCGATGTCGGCGGGATTTGTGTCTCCGAGGCGGTCTACACTCAGGTTCGTGGCCGGGTCGATTTCGGGTTCGAGCGTCTCGGTCGTCAGCGGGTAAAGAACATCGCTGATCCGGTTGTCGCCTATCGCGTGGTTGTTGACGGACAGGCGCGAATATTCAAACAGCATCTCCAACAAAAACTGGCCTGGATCAGCCCGAAGCGCATTGCAGTCGGGACCGTCTTGCTTTTGGCGCTCGTGATCGTTGCCGGAGGTTGGGGCCTTTCAGTGTCGGATGAGCGCATTGATACCGCTCCATCGGTCGCCGTGGCACCTTTTCGGGTAATCGGCGGCGGCACGGAGCCCTTTGCGTTCAGTGACGGCCTGACCATCGATTTGGTCACCGAGCTTTCCAAGCAGACGGAATTGAGAATTGTCGCACCCCCTGCGGGAGCGGCGGCCGGACCGTCAAATGATCCCGTCGCCGCGAAAGCGCGCTACCGGGTTGAAGGGAGTGTCCGCCAGGCCGAAGGAAGGGTGCGCATCACGGCCCAGTTGGTTGGCGTGGAAAAAGGCTTCCACTTGTGGGGTGCGCGGTTCGATCGCGAGTTCAAGGATACGCTTGCGGTCCAGGAGGATGTTGCCAAGAAAATCGTCGCCGCCCTCGCAGCCCGCCTCACCGAGGCCGAGGCCGAACGCGTCGAAACGGGGGTGACACCGATGGGGTTGCTGGTAACGGGAATGGAACAGTTGGGACGGCTTGGCGAAGGGGCGGTATCGGCCCAGTCGAGCGTGTTCGAATGGCTCCTGGGCGGGGCGAATGATGGTTGAGCTGATTGCAAGTGTGAACCGGTTAACAGACGTCGCAGCGATTGCATGGTACGACAGAATACGAAATGAGTGGAGAAAGCCGATGTCAATGGCGCGAATCAAACGGATTTCAGTACTTGTCGTGGCGCTGGGCGTGTTGATGCCTTTCGGCGCAATCGCCGAGGAAAACGACGAGGAAGTGGTCAAGACTGGGTTCTTTACCAAAGACCTTTTCGTTCGCGGCGAGCATGTTTCGATTCGCGCTGAAGTCGACGGAGATGTCGTTGCCATAGGTGGCGAGGTCGACGTCCGTTCCGGTACCACCGGTGACGTGATCGCAATGGGTGGCAACATTTCCCTGGACGGGCAGGTCGGCGGTGAAATTTTGTCCGCGGGTGGCGAGATCGAGATAGATGGCATCGTGAATGGCGGGACCGTCGCAATCGGCGGCCATGTCGACATTGATGGTAAAATCACCGGTCCCGTTTTGGCCGTCGGTGGGCAGGTGACAACAGACGGCACCATCGACCGTGATTTGAAAATCCTCGGTGGACGGGTCTTTCACGAGGCGGTCGTCAATGGCGATCTACTCATTGCAGCCGGTGACGCCAGACTTTCCGAAACATCCGTTGTTATGGGCAAGGTTTGGATAACCGGTGGGCGGGCCGCAGTCCGCGGAATGGTCGCGGGCAATTTGCGGGTGGCCGCGCGCAGAATCGTCATCGCGGGCGAGGTGACCGGCGACGTTAATTTGGATGGCGTTGACATCGAGGTTTTGCCAAGCGCCGTCATTCACGGCAATTTTATCTACAGTTCCCCGAGCGAGGCCAATATTCACGCAGACGCCAAAATTGCCGGAGATGTTGCATTTCACAGGACTGAGGCGCCGCGCCATGCGGTCGGTTTTGCATTTGCTGCGGTTGGTTTCGTGAGTCTTATGGCCGTTGGTGGCGTAATCCTCCTGGGGACAATCCTGCTTCTGCTCTGCCCCAGCGCGTCGATCGCTGCCGCCCGCAACGTTGGTGCGAGGCCCTGGGCGGCCTTGGGGCTGGGATTTGCCATCCTCGTTACGGTTCCGGTGGTGATCGTTATTCTGATGGTTAGTGTGATTGGCATTCCGCTGGCGATCTTCCTGATCGGCCTTTACGTGCTGATCAAGATGGCTGGCCTCTTGGTGTTGTCGACGGCCGTTGGCATGAGAATAATGCGCCTGTTCGGCAAAACTTGCGGCGACACGTTCTGGCCGAAGCTGGGCGTGCTGGTTATCGGCGTGCTGACCGTCTTCATCATTGCGCTAATCCCGGTTGTCGGCGTTATTGCGCTATTGATCGCCTGGGTCATTGGCACTGGCGCGCTGGGTCTCAAGGTTCACAACGCCTACTGCTGCGCACCGTCGTAGGTTGACGTTGGACAGCGTAGGAAACGTGCGGGCGGGCAAAAGTCCGCCCGTTTCATCTTTGCCAAAAACTCTCTCCGCAAATCTGGCGGTTGCCCTTTTTTCTGATCAAATCTAAGATTCCCCGGGGACACTGGGGATCGCGATGCAGGACCGACCCATCGAACGCAAGCTGGCGGCGATTTTCTACGCCGACGTGGCGGGCTATAGCCGCCTGACGGGCCTTGATGAGGAGGGCACCCACCGTCGCCTTAGCGAATATCTGGATGTAATTTCATCGGCCATCGAAGAGAGCGGAGGGCGCGTCGTTCATTATGCGGGCGATGCGGTTCTAGCCGATTTCAAGACGGTCGTGGAAGCCGTTTCCTGCGCGATCTCGATTCAGCGTGATCTGGCCGTGCGAAACCAGCCTTTGCCGGAGGACCGGCGGGTGGAATTTCGCATCGGCATTAATTTGGGCGACGTCATGGTCGACCGCAACGATATCTACGGCGACGGCGTAAATGTTGCCGCCCGCCTTGAGGGACTTGCCGACGTTGGCGGCATTTGCATTTCCGGCGCCGTTCACGATCAGGTTCGCAATCGGATGGATGTCGGTTTCGAACCCATGGGACGTCAGCAGGTCAAGAACATCGCAGAACCCATCTCCGCTTTTCGCGTGGTTCTGGATGGGACGGTGCGCAAACCCGCGCGCCAATGGTCCAAACTATTGTCCAAGGGTCGGATCGCATTGGCCGTGGCATTTGCGGCCTATGTGGTGGGTGCTGGAATTGTGGCCTGGTATGCCCGGGATCGCGACGCCCAAAGAGAAGTGTTGCAGGCTGAAAGCGAATTGGCGATTCCGCAAAAACCATCCATCGCGGTTCTGCCCTTCGACAACCTCAGCGACGACTCCTCACAGGAATACTTCGCCGACGGCATTTCCGAAGACATCATCACGTCGCTTTCCCAAGTGTCCAACTTGTTCGTCATCGCCCGCAATTCCAGCTTCACCTACAAGGGCCGTGCGGTGAAGATCCAGACCGTCGCGCGCGAACTTGGTGTTCGCTACGTGCTGGAAGGCAGCGTACAGAAATCGGGCGGACGCATCCGCGTCAACGCGCAGCTTATCGACGGGGCCAACGGTCGCCATTTATGGGCGGACCGCTTTGACCGTGAATTGAAGGACCTGTTCGAAGTTCAGGACGAAATTACGCGAAAAATCTGCACCGCGTTGGCGGTCAATCTGACCGAGGGCGAGCAGTTTCGTGTATGGAGCAAGAGTTCCCGCAATATTGAAGCCTGGGAATTTCTGAACCGGGGCATCGAGCAATTTCACCACTTTGACAAGGATAGCAACGTCAGAGGGCGCGAGCTGATGGAGAAGGCCATCGAAATCGATTACGGCTATGCGCTCGCGTACGGAATGTTGGCCTGGAGCCACTGGCTGGACGCGCAGTACAGGTGGACCGAGCACCCGCAAATTTCGTTCGAACGGGCGGAGGAACTGGCCATCAAGGCGATGGCCCTGGATGACACGATTCCCGACAATTACGCTCTGATGGGGGCCATCCATCTTTTTAAACGCCAATATGCCGAGGCCATAGCCGCGGGCGAAAAGGCTGTCGCGCTGAGTCCGAACCACGCTACCAATACGGCGCTGTTGGCCATGACCCAAGTGAACGCCGGAAATTTTGACGAGGCAATTCTCGGTTTTGACAAAGCCAGGCGTCTTAGCCCGTATCCTGCCGATTGGTTCCTTGAAGCCCAGGGCTGGGCCTACTTGTGGGCAGGGCGAAGTGAAGAGGCCGTGCAAACATTCGAAGAGTATTTGCAGCGCAAAGATCAGCAAACGCCGGGACACAATGTGCGTTTGGGGATGGCGCTGGCGTTTGCTGAACAGGGGCGTGAGAACGACGCACGAAAAGCCGTGGGCCAGGAGTTGGCGCTTAGTCCGCACATAACGCTTGGCGGCTTTCGTGGAATGTCTCTGTTCCATGACAAAGAAGCATTGCACCGAAAGACCGAGGTGCTCGGCCGCTTGGGGCTTCCCCAATGACGGGTTTCCGTCGAAGAATGATTGCTTCGGTCATCCAATAAAAGAATACTAAGCGCGGATAGGACAAACAGGAGGCGGGTTAATGACCCCTGATGAAATAAGGGCCGCTCTTGTGCGGCTGGGCGTTGCCGGGAAAGGCGAAAATCCGCGCATTGAAGCGCTTAAGGGCGGGGTATCCTCTGACATTTTCCGCGTCGATCTGGATAGCGGTCCGGTCTGCATCAAACGCGCTTTGCCCAAGCTGAAGGTCGCCGCCGACTGGCGTGCGCCGGTCGAACGCAACACTTATGAGTTCGAGTGGATGCGTGTCGCTTTCGACATCGAACCGACCAGTGTTCCCGAGCTTTTGGCTGCCGATGTCGAAGCCGGTCTTTTCGTCATGCGGTTTCTCGATCCCGAACGCTATCCCTTGTGGAAAGAACAACTGCGCGACGGCAACGCGGATATCGGCACGGCCAAAGCCGTGGGCGATCGGTTGGTTCGTATTCATGCCGCCACGGCGGGCGAGGCTGCCATTGCCGAAACATTCCCCACCGATCACATCTTCCATCCCATCCGTCTGGAGCCGTACCTGCTGGCCACGGCGCGCGCCCATCCCGATCATGCCGCCGTTCTGGAGGAATTGGCCGAGACGACGCTGAACACCAAGAAGGCACTGGTGCACGGTGACGTCAGCCCGAAAAACATTCTGGCGGGGCCGGACGGTCCCGTGTTTCTAGATGCCGAATGCGCCTGGTACGGCGATCCTGCGTTTGATCTTGCTTTTTGCATGAATCACCTGCTTCTGAAGTGTTTGTGGACGCCTTCGGCAACGCCCGGCTTCCTGAACTGTTTCGATGCTCTGGCGGCGGTTTATCTGAATGGTGTCACCTGGGAGCCTGTCGAAGTACTGGAAAGGCGGGTTGCCAATTTGCTTCCGGGACTGTTTCTGGCCCGCGTCGATGGCAAATCGCCGGTCGAATACTTGACCGAGGCAAGCGATAAGGAACGGGTGCGTCGTGTCGCAATGGCGCTGCTTGCCGATCTTCCGGATCGGTTGGGTATTGTAAGGGATGCTTGGAAAAGGGAGGTGGGCCAATGAACCCGCATGTTGTCACCGGGGTCAAGGGTCGCCGGGTATGGGATTCGCGCGGTCGTCCCACGGTCGAGGTGGAAATCGATTTGGCGGGCGGGGCCGTGGGCCGGGCCATCGCCCCGGCGGGCGCGTCGACCGGCAGCGGCGAGGCCATTGATCTTCGTGACGGCGGCGAGCGCCTGGGCGGGTTCGACGTGCAAACGGCGCTGGGAAACGTCAACGGCGAAATCCGGCTTTGCATCGCCGGTATGGATGCCACTGATCAGGCGGCGATCGACACCGCACTCATTGAACTGGATGGCACCGAAAACAAAAGCCGTCTCGGCGGCAACGCGACCATTGCCGTTTCTATGGCCGTCGCCCACGCCAGGGCGGCTGCGGCGGGTCAGCCGTTATGGCTGTATTTGGGCGGGGACGATGCATGCACTTTGCCGTTGCCCGAGATACAGATTTTCGGCGGCGGCGCGCACGCGGGCGCGCGCATCGATATTCAGGATTTCATGGTCGTCATGCCCGGCGCGTCCAGCTTCGACGAAGCCCTAGCCTGGACGGCGGACGTTTACCGGGTCGCCGGAAAAATGATGGACGAAGCCGGAAAGCTGCAGGGTGTGGCGGACGAGGGCGGCTACTGGCCCGCTTTCGCCACCAACGAGGAAGGTCTGGAACTTCTAGTCCGAGCAATTGAACGGGCCGGGCTTGTTCCGGGCGAACAGGCGGCCATTTCGCTGGACATCGCGGCAACGGAGTTTTGCCACGACGGCCGTTACAAACTGGCCCTGGAGGAACGCGAACTGGATTCGGACGGCCTAGCCGATCTGCTGGTTTCCTGGGTGGACCGCTATCCTATCATTTCCATTGAAGACCCCATGTCCGAAGACGATGCGATTGGCATGCGCCGCTTTACCGAGGCCGTTGGCAACAGGGTCCAGATCGTTGGTGACGATTTCGTCGTTACCAATGCCAATCGCATCAAGCGAGCGGCTGGCGACGGCGCGTGCAACGCGGCCCTGATCAAACCCAATCAGGCCGGAACCCTGAGCGAGACCCATGCGGCGCTCAAAGCCGCCCGTGATGCCGGGTGGGGGGGCATTGTTTCGGCACGTTCGGGGGAAACCGAAGACGTAACGGTGGCCCATCTGGCCGTCGGGTGGGGTGTATTGCAGTTGAAGGTAGGCTCGTTCGCCAGGGCCGAACGCATGGCCAAATGGAACGAGGTCCTGCGGATAGAGGAACGTTTGGGGGATCGGGCACGGTTCGTTGGTGGCGCACCGTTCGCTTCCCTGGCCGGCGCTGACTGAGGCAAAACCGATTTGGGCCTGTCATAGCTGCGCTTGAACTCGACGTTGGGCGCGTTCATTATTGGATTTGACACTACTATATGTGGAGGGCTTAAGAATGATGGCTCCTGGAAAAATCGCGGTATTGCTTTCGTTGGCATTTTTGGCCGGATGTGCATCCCAGGCGGCTGCGCCCGTGCAGGGCCCAATCCAGCCGGTGGTGGGCGACGTGTTTCATTTGGATGTCGCTCAAATCGAAATTTTCCGACCGGCGGCTGAACCGGGCACGGTGATCGATATGTCAACCGCCGTTGAGAACTGGCTGCGCAAACATTTGGTGGCTGTTGGCACGAGTGGCCGTATCCGGGCCGGGATTAACAACGCTGCGGTTCGCGAATCGGTCATGCGCCGCACCGCGCCGGGCGGAACTTCCTTTAACCGCGTTCGTCAATACGACGGGATGGTCCATGTTCGCATCGATGCGACCAATCGTTCGACCGGGCAAGCAGGCTTTGCCGGTGGATCGGCCAGCCGCAGCCAGACCGTCGCGGCGGATATTCAGGTTGCCCAGCAGCATCAGGTGGCTTCCGATATGGCCGATGCCTTGATGCGCGATTTTTCATACTCGCTGTCGGCCGACGTTCGTCAGCGGCTCGCAAAATTCCTACGATAAAGTTACCGCATCGGAGTCTTTTGCCGCACGGATGGCGACGACTCCGATGCAAATCTCCCCGTTTTTGTTGCCGGATTGGGCTATATCCTGTCTGTCGGCGATCTTCGAAAAACCGCGGAAATCCGGGCCTGTGACGTCCGTCACAGCCAATATCTTTTCTCCCTGATATATTTGGCAAGACTGGATTGGCGCCTGTGCGCCCGTTTGCACGTAAGGCTTTGAGTTAATTGATAAAATTTTATGGATATTTGGATCGAATCAACGTCGTATTTCTTCGATTTATCCATATATCTGTCTAGTTCAACGGGGTGCGTTGCCTGATTTGGGCATAGAGCGAAGTCTCAAAGGGAGAAAGTAAAATGGCCATCAATGATCTCACCGGCGAATTTGGTTTGCCAGAAGGTGTGACCCCGGATCACGTTGTCGAGGCATCCGGTTCCGATTCATTGATTCTCCCGGAAGGCTTGCCGCTTTCCGACTGTGAAATGGTTCAGGTTGGCGACAATCTGACACTTACCGCGCCCGATGGAACGGTGACCGTTGTCGAAGGATATTTCGGCACCGAGAACCCGCCTCAACTGGTTTCTCCCGGCGGTGGCGAGATGGACGGCGATATGGTTTCGCAGTTGGCCGGGCCGGTCGCGCCGGGTCAGGTTGCCGATGCCGGTACGGCGGTCGGCGCCCAGCCCATCGGAACGGTTGAAAGCGCCACCGGCACGGTGACGGCCACCCGTGCCGACGGCACGCAAGTTCAGCTTCAGACCGGCGATCCGGTTTTCCAGGGCGACATTCTGGAAACTTCCGAAGACGGCTCCATCGGCGTCGTGCTGGCCGATGAGGCGACCTTCTCCATGGCCGAAGACGGCCGCATGGTGCTGGACGAAATGGTCTATGACCCCGGCACGCAGGAAGGCTCCATCAACCTCGAGATCGTGCAGGGTGTTTTCACCTTTGTCAGTGGCCAGGTGGCCAAGACCGATCCCGATGCCATGACCTTGACCACGCCGGTGGCGACCATTGGTATCCGCGGAACCCAGGTGGGTATTGAAATCCCGGATGGCGAGGAAATGAAGGTTGTCCTCATGGAAGAGGGCGACGGCTTCGTCGGCGAAGTCGTGGTTATGAACGAATCCGGCATTCAGGTCATGAACTCGTCGGCTGAATTCACCACCATTTCCGGCGCGGGCGTGGCGCCTTCGTCGGTTGGAACCATGAGCATCAGCGAAATGGTTCAGTCCTTCTCGAGCGCTTTGCAGGCCCTTCCCCAGACCGATACCAACAACGCCAACGACTACGGCATGAAGGAAGAGCTCGGCGATGCCGGCGACGAGGAAGAAACCGAGGAAGAAGAACTCGCCGACGTCGAGGAAGAAGCCGAGGAAGAGGAAGCAGGCGAAGAAGTCGTTGAGGAAGAAGTCGTTGAGGAAGAGGTCGAGGAACTCGCTGACGTCGAGGAAGAGGTCGAAGAGATCGCCGAAGAAGAGGTCGAGGAACTCGCCGACGTCGAGGAAGAGGTCGAAGATCTGCCGGAAGAAGTTGCCGAGGAGGAGGTTGAAGAGGTCGAGGAAGCCGAAGAGCTGGCTGATATCGATGATGTTGGCGACGCTGACGATCTTGCTGATTTCGAAACAGCCTCCGGCGATGAAGGCGGTGATGAAGGTGATGATGACACCGAGGAATTGGCCGATGTCGACGATGTCGGTGGCGGCGGCGATGACGGCGGCGATGACGCCGATCTGGATGATATTGAAGACCTTGCCGACTTCGAAACAGCGTCCGGTGACGAAGGCGACGACGGGTTCGGCGAATCCGTCACCAGAGTGAGCCAGCAGTTCGACGATGACGGCACGGGCGACGATTCAGGCGATGGCACGGGCGACGATGGTGACGACGGCACCGGTGGCGTTGAAGGCAGCGGCACGGGCACCACCACCACCGACGATGGCTCGACAACCGTTGCCAACGCATTCCCGATTGCGACGGGCGGCGACGTGGATGGTACGTCCGAGGACACATCCTTTTCCGGACAACTGTCGGCAACCGATCCTGACGGCGTCTCGCTGACCTTCGGCGGTTCGGGAGATACCGCCCACGGCGAGGTTACGATCAACCCGAACGGCTCCTACACCTATACGCCGGATCCCGATTACAACGGTACGGACAGTTTCACCTTCACCGTTACGGATGGTGACGGAGCTGTCAGTTCCGCCACGATTACCTTTGACGTGGCCTCGGTTGACGATGTTCCTGTCGTGACCGTCGCGGACGCAGTTTCTGGCGGCATGGGAACGGAGATTGATCTCGACATTTCCGCAGCCATGGATGGGGTTACCACCGAGACGGTTGAATCTATTGAAATTGCCGGTGTTCCCACTGGTGCGACGCTGTCGGTCGGAACCGACAATCTCGATGGAACGTGGACGATTTCGGGCGCCGAGGACTTGGCCGCGCTGGACGGTTTGACGATTACGTCGGCGTCTGATGACAACTCCGACTTCACACTCAGCGTAACGTCGACATCGACGGACGGTGGAACATCTGATCCTGTCAACATCGAAGTAAACGTCAACGTCGGCCCCGAAGCGGCAGTTGGCACGGGTGCGACTGATGAAGACACAGCCTTTAGCGGCCAGCTTTCTGCGACGGACGAGGACGCGGGCGACACGTTGACGTTCGGTCTGGCCGAAGGCGGCGGGGCGGCGAACGGCACGGTTACGGTTAATGCGGACG
>JABGRG010000211.1 GCA_018648445.1 Rhodospirillales bacterium
GACGGAAAGCAAGCTGTTCACACTGTCCGAATCCACCCGGTCCGTCGTGGAGGCTTTGGCCGAGCCGGTCACCGTGCGCTTGTATCAGTCTCGGGACCTGTTGGAAGCCGCACCACAATTGAAAGTGTATTCGGAACGGGTCAACGAGCTTCTGCGGACATACTCGGAGATGTCAAACGGCATGATCCGCGTGGAAATTGTCAACGCCCTGCCGTTCTCGTCGGAAGAGGACCGAGCCATTGCCTTCCAACTGGAAGGCTTCCAATTGAGTGCGACAGGTGAACGCGGGTATTTCGGGCTGGTGGCGACAAATTCCACCGACGATGTGCAGGTGATTTCTTTCCTGACCCCGGACCGAGAGCAATTCTTGGAATACGACCTGACCCGTATGGTCAACAATTTGGCCAACCCCAGGAAGCCCGTTGTCGGCGTGATCGATGGGCTGGGGGTCATGGGCCGCGAAGAAGAACGCATTCCGCCGGTGGCCTTGATCCGCCAAATGCAGCAAGTGTTTGAAGTGCGCAGTTTGGTGTATGACGCCGAACAAATTCCGCCCAACGCTGACGTTCTAATGGTGGTGCACCCGGCGGGCCTGCCCGAAAAAACTCAGTACGCCATTGATCAATTCGTTCTGGCTGGGGGTCCGGTAATTTTCTTCACCGATCCCTTCGCCGAGAATTCACCCAAAAATCCGCAGAATAATGTCCAGTATTTGTTCCCCACTTCGGATTTGAACACTCTGTTTTCGGCGTGGGGTATCGACCAGGTGGATGATCGCATTGTTGGCGACCGGGAAATGGCGATTCGCATTACCGGGTTTGCCGGGCCAAACCGGGTCGTCACCGATTACGTACCGTGGCTGCAAATTCGCCAGGACGCCTTTAATCAGGACGATGTTGTAACCGGAACGCTGCAATTGATGCGCATGTCCGCGGCCGGTGGTTTGCGTGAGACGGGCCAGGAGGGTGTCACCATCTCGCCGCTAATCCAGACGACGCGGGATTCGATGATGCTCGATTCCATCGCCGTGCGACGGCGCGGCGACCCCAAGGACCTGTTGGATATTTTCGAACCCGAGGGCGTGCGCCAAACGGTGGCGGCGCGCATTACCGGGATGGTCAACACCGCGTTTCCCGATGGCAAGCCTGCCGATCCCGCCGACTTCGGTCCGGAACCGGGGGAAGGAGAGGCAGCTGAGGTTGAAGAAGAACCCCAGATCATGACCTCGGTGAAACCAATCAATGTCATCATTGTCGCAGATGCCGACATGCTGATGGACAGCCACACGGTTACCGAGGCCGGCGCTCCCAGTTCAAGCAATGCCGATTTCGTCACCAATGCGGTGGAAAACTTGGCCGGCGGCGGGGCGCTGATCGGGCTGCGTGGGCGTGGTCTTTCCCATCGGCCGTTCACCACAGTGGAACAGATCGAAGATGATGCCCGTGGGCGGTATTTCCAGACCGAACAACAGTTGACCGTTGAGCTGGAGGAAACCCAAGATCGTATCGCCGAACTTCAGGCCCAGGGTCGGGCCGGCGGCGACTTTCAACTTTTGACCCAAGAAGATCAGGAATCCATCTTAGAGTTTAATCGAAGGATGCTGACGATCCGTCAGGAGCTGCGCGATGTTCGTCGGGCCCTGAACGAGGACATTGAGGCCCTGGAGACAAGGTTGGAATTGGCTAATATTGCCGCCATCCCCATGATCGTTATTGTCATCGGGGTCCTGATTGCACTTTGGCGGCGCGCGGCATTGCGGCGCGGCCGCAGAAGCGCTTAAGGATTAAGGACCAATGACCCCTAAATCATTTGTAATGCTGGTGGGCGCAACCGCCGTCGGATTAGCCGCTGCACTGGGTGCCGTGGTGGTGGAGAGCCGCTCAGCCATTGGTGCGGCAGAAATCGATCAACCGCTGTTCCCGGAACTGGTGGCCAGAGCCAACGAGGTCGCGGTGTTGCGGTTCCGGGCACCCAATTCGGAATCCACAATCGTGCTCGACGGAGACGGGTGGGGCTTTTTGGAACGGGCCCGGTATCCGGTGCCGACCGACAATGTTCGAACAGTGGTGGCGGGGATTGCATCCCTGCGGCGGTTCGAGGAAAAGACCGACAAGCCGGATTTGTATTTCAGGCTTGGCGTTCAGGATGTCGGGGCTGAAGACTCCAATTCCCGTGAAATTGTCCTGGAAACCGCTGACGGCGAGGAATTGGCGGCGATCATCCTTGGCCGCGTCAGCAGCACAATGCAATTTGATCCCCTGGGCGGCATGTATGTGCGCGAGCCGGGCAATCCGCGATCGTGGCTGGTGCGCGGCACTGTTGCCTTGCCGCCCACTGCGGCGGAATGGATGGTCCAACAGGTGATCCATATTCCCGGACCGGACATTCAAAAGGTTGTCATCCGCGAAGGCGGGGAAACCAACCTGACTGCCGTTAAGCAAGATGAAGGGGAGGGCTTGACCCGCTACCACATGTTCCCCGAAATCGAAGGAATGCGGGCGGTGGACAGTGCGTGGAAGCAAGTGGCGTCCGGTGCGGTATCTGTAGTTTTCGAAAATGTCCGTGTGGCCAGCGAGATTGCTGGGGCCGAACCGACCAGAGTGGTGGAATACACGACCTCTGATGGGATGACCGTGGTTGTCACGACCTACGCCATTGACGAGGTGAATTGGGTGACATTTTCCGCCTCGGCCGAGGCGGGGTCAGAAGGCGTGGAACGGGCCGACGGTATCAATGCCCTCGCCGCAGGCTGGGCGTACCAGCTTCCGGGCTACAAGCTGCGCGCAATTCACCGTGATGTGGCTGATTTGACTGAACCGGTCCCGGAGGAAGCGCCGGCGGGCGGAATCCCGGGGCTGCCCCCCGGCGTTACATTGCCCCCTGGCGTTCCGTTGCCTGGAGGCATCCAAATTGCCCCCGGTGCACAGCTTCCAGCGGGTCAGCTGCCGCTTCCGCCCGGTATTGCCGTTCCGGGTGTCGCACCCTAAATCGCTGTGGCCTCCGGTGCGCCAGCATCCTGTGGTGGTCGATGGCTGGTGGAACCGTCGCAAAAAGAGCAGAAATCTTAACGATGTTTGTGCCCCGGGCGGGCAT
>JABGRG010000071.1 GCA_018648445.1 Rhodospirillales bacterium
CCTCAAGGGACTGGCCGATGATTTGAAATCACAGGTTGGCAGTGGCGTGGTCGCGCTGGTCAGCGTCAATGACGGCAAGGCGTCCCTGGTGGTCGGCGTGACCGATGATTTGAAGGATCGCATCAGCGCCATTGATCTGGTGCGCGCCGGGTCAGCGGCCGTCGGCGGCAAGGGTGGCGGCGGGCGTCCCGACATGGCGCAGGCCGGCGGACCGGACGGCGACAAGAGCGAAGCCGCGCTCGCCGCTATCGAGGAAGCATTGGCGGGTAGTTAAATACGCCGGAGTTATTCCTTGGCGTCGGCGGCGACCTGCATACGCACGATGACGTCGGGGTCGTCAACGCTGCCCGAGTAATCGTCGCCGCGTTTTATTTTCCCGACGTATTTCATGCCCTCGGTCACCTTTCCCCAAACGGTGTATTGGTTGTTCAGGTGATTGGCTGCCGAATAAACGATGAAAAACTGCGAATCGGCACTGTTCGGGTCGGACGTGCGGGCCATGGAAGTGGTTCCGCGAACGTGCGGTTCGGATGAAAATTCGGCATTGAGCTTTTGACCCGATCCGCCCGAACCCGTTCCCGTGGGATCACCGGTCTGCGCCATGAACCCGGCAATGACGCGATGGAACTTGATGCCGTCATAGAAACCTTCGCGCGTCAGTTCCTTAATTCGGGCAACATGGTTCGGCGCAAGGTCGGGGCGCATTTCGATGACCACCCGGCCATATTCCAGATCCAGATAAAGGGTGTTTTCCAGATCCATTGCTTCGGCGTTTGACGTTGCTCCCAAAGCCGTCATGACAACCGCCGCCAGGATCGATTTTTTTCGCCCCATTTCATTTCCCTTCGTCCTTCCATATTCACGCAACAAAACTGGGTCGAACCTATCATGAGCCCGCCTCGGATTTCCAGAGGTTGAAGTGTGCCAAAACCTCGTCTGCCGCTGCCGATGGTGAAATGTCGCTGGAGATGACCCTTTCTTCAAGCGTAGCGATTCGGTCCTTTGCGCGCGGGTCGCCGCGAATTTGCCCGATCAGGTTTTCCTCAATGGCGCGCCACATCCACGTTTTCGCCTGTACCGCCCGTTTGGCGGCTATTCCGTCCGGTCCGGAGTGGGCCGCGCGGTAATCACCTATGGTTTCCCATATGTCGCCGATGCCGCTTCCCTCAAGGGCGGAAGCGAGAAGAACCGGCGGCGACCAAATTTCCGTCTGTTTGGCGAGAAGGCTCAATGCGCCCGCGTATTCTGCTTGGGTTTGTTTGGCGGGCCGGGCCAGTTCGCCGTCGGCCTTGTTGACGACAAGGATATCGGCCAGTTCGACGATGCCCTTTTTGAGGCCTTGTAGCTGGTCACCGCCGGCTGGCGTGAGAAGAAGCAAGAAGACGTCGACCAGATCGGCGACGGCGGCTTCGGACTGGCCAGCGCCCACGGTTTCCACGATAACCAGATCAAATCCCGCCGCCTCGCAAATCAGCATGGCTTCACGGGTGCGGCGGGCCAGCCCGCCCAGCGTTCCGCCCGATGGCGAGGGGCGAATGAAGGTTGCGGGATTTCGCGCCAGGGTCTCCATGCGGGTCTTGTCGCCCAGGATCGAACCGCCGGTACGCGGGCTGGACGGATCGACGGCCAGTACCGCGACTTTGTGTCCCTGTTCCAGCACATGGTTGCCGAAGGTCTCGATGAATGATGATTTACCGACGCCCGGCGCGCCCGATATTCCAACGCGGATTGCGCCCCCCGTATGGTCCGATATCTCATGCAAAAGCCGGTTGGCCGTTTCGCGGTGGTCGGGCCGGGTTGATTCCACCAGCGTAATGGCGCGCGCCAGAGCCCGTCGGTCGCCGCTCATAAGGTTTGCCGCCAGGGATCGAATTTCCGTCGCCTTCATGGGACCGTTCATCACCGCGTCAATGCCGAGTGCGGGTTGGCTTTTCGGTTTCGCCTTCATCGTCGTCCGCAATTCCGCCCAACAGCATCTTTTCGGCCAGTTTACGCAGCTTGGCGCGGTCACGGGCGGGCAAGTCCTTCAATACCTCGGCCTTTTCGTCGCGTATGCGCATGGCCTCGCTGATCAGAGCCTCGCGGGTTGGCTCGTCACGCGGTTCAGGGACCGGTTCGGGGCTTGGCTGAGGGGGAGCGGGGGCATCGTCGGTTCCGGGCAGGGCGGCGGCGAGCTGGCGGATGCCCTCGCCCGGCCGTGACGTCCTGGCAGGCTTGCGCGGACGCTTTTTTCCCGTACGGAAAGCCTTGGCGATGCGCTTGAACATGATGAAACCGCACTTCCCACTCGCGTATGTCACGGGTATTGTTAGCATATGAACGCCATCAGGAATGCCAAAATTGTGGCGACGCTCGGTCCGGCGACATCCAGCCCCGAGGGGATCGGCGCTTTGTTCAACGCGGGCGCAAACCTTTTTAGGCTGAATTTCAGCCACGGAACCCATGCCGATCACCAGCGAAATCTGGATGCGATCCGCGCCCTGGAAAAGAAAACGGGCCGCACCATCGGTGTGCTCATGGACCTTCAAGGACCAAAGCTGAGGGTCGGGACCATCGCCGGAGGCCGCGTCAATCTGGTGGCCGGGCAGGCGTATCGTTTGGATTTGGCCGACGAACCGGGCGACGCGACCCGCGCACCGTTGCCCCACGCCGAAGTTTTCTCTGCCCTTGAGCCGGGAACCAAGTTGTTGCTGGACGACGGGAATATCCGTTTGCGGGTCGTTGAATGCGGGGATGATTTCGCCTTAACCAATGTCGAGGTCGGCGGCCCCTTGTCGGATCGCAAGGGTGTCAACCTTCCAAACGCCGTTCTGGGCATTTCGGCGCTGACCGAAAAGGACCGCGCGGATCTTGAATTCGGCCTGAAAATCGGTGTTGACTGGGTTGGGCTGTCATTTGTGCAGCGCGCCGCCGACGTCATCGAAGTGACCAAATTGGTGGACGGGCGCGCCGGCGTGGTGGCGAAGCTGGAGAAACCGGCGGCAATCGACGAGTTGTATGACGTCGTCGACGCGGCGGACGCGGTTATGGTGGCGCGCGGCGATCTTGGCGTGGAAGCGCCGCCCGAAGACGTGCCGGCCCTGCAAAAACGCATCATCCGAGCCTGCCGGTTTGCCGGAAAGCCGGTTATCGTTGCCACCCAGATGCTGGACTCGATGATCCATTCACCGGTTCCCACACGTGCCGAAGCGTCCGATGTGGCGACCGCCGTTTACGATGGCGCCGACGCGGTTATGCTATCGGCGGAAACGGCGGTGGGTGAACACGCGGTGGACGCGGTGGAAATGATGAACCGCATTATCCATCGGGTAGAGCGAGACCCCGTCTACCGGAAATATATCGACGCCCAGCGGCGCGATCCGCAGCCGACCGCCGAGGATGCGATTACGGCGGCGGCGCATGACGCGGCGCATACCATTTCGGCGGTGGCGATTGTTACCTTTACATCGACCGGGTCGACGACCCTGCGGGCCTCGCGCGAACGCCCCGCCGTTCCGATTTTGGGAATGACTTTAAGCCCGGAAACGGCGCGCCGGTTGTCGCTGGCCTGGGGTGTCTATCCTGTGGTTGCGAATATCGTTGAAAATGTCAGCGACATGTCGCGCGAAGCGGGCCGGGTGGCGGTTGCCGAGGGCTTTGCGAACGTGGGCGATGCGCTGGTCGTAACGGCGGGCATTCCCTTCAAGAAACCGCGCACGACGAATTTGCTGCGAATCCTGGAAATCGAATAGGCGGCGTCTTCGCCGCCGCACCTTCAAAAAAAACACCCCCACCCGGCCAGCTAATGCTGACCGGGTGAAGGCGTTTAACGAGATGGCGTAGTCTCTCTCGGTATTACGATCCGACGAGAGGCGGCATCATTCCAGCGTGGAAGATGTACGCCACGGCATACGCGATCGGGGCAATGATGACCACGAGGGCGACGCCGTACAGCAGGGCCAGACGACCCATGCCTTTAAGTTTGCTGAAGTCGGTGATGCAGCCCATGGCCACGAAAGTCACCATGAACATGAACTTCCGCATGGGGCTTTGGACGGTACCCGCGCCCACACCAGCCGCTTTGATGATGTCCGGAGCGAACATCGCGATGGCGACGTAGAAGAACCAGCAGAACACATAGCCGAGCACGAATTTCGGGAATCTGAACCAGATTTCCGATGCCGCGACCGTTGACGTTCCTGGCTGTTTATCCACCTTGTAGACCCAGATAATGGCCAAAACGAAGGCCCACAGGCCGATGAACATATCGATCCAGATCTTGGTCATGATCGAGGCGGTCAGGATCCAATCGGGTTCCCAGTTGATGCCTCTTGCGGCGGCCTGGGCAACCATCAATTCGTCCAGGATCGCGCCGGCGGCGGCGTCTGCGCCGTCCGTCTTCACGGTCATGCCCATGGCCGCGCCGTTGACGATCGGCTGATCGGGCGCCACGGCGTTGTAGAAGCCGGGCAGGACAATCAGTTCGATCATCGCGTAAACGACGATCAGCATGGAAACCATCACCGCGATGATGGGCTTGGCGCGGATGGCGCCGCCCGTGGCGATAGCCGCGGACACGCCGCAGATGGAGATGCCGGAGCACAGAACCGCGGCCCATTCACGGGGCAGGCGGAACATCTTGCGCGCCATGACGTAGATAATAGGCCAGAACAGGAGGTAGGCTACGAACGTAGCGCAGGCACCTGCCAGAGCCAGTTCGAAGGTCATTCCGGCAGCCTCCATGGACATCACGCCAACCTTGATGCCGAGATAGACAATGGCGGTTTTGATGTACCATTCGGGCTTGCAGGCCTCTCTCATGAATGCGGCCAGCGGCTTGATGAAGTTGCCGATGATCAGGCCGACGATGAGGCACAGGATGAAGGCGACGCCGCTACCCAGGGACAGACCCCAGGTCAGGCCGTATTTACCCCACTTGTTGATGGGAGCGGAAAGGTGTGCTTCAAAACCAACCGCCACCGACACGTAGGTGATGACAAACAGGCACGTCCAGCCCAGGAAGAACTTCTTCATGTTGAGCTTCTGGAAGTAAGCGCCCATGCAAACCAGGCCGGTCCAGACGATATAGGTAATGCCGATGGACGTAATCTGGCTCATGCCTTTATAGGCCTTGCCGGAAGCTTTGTAGAAGACGCCCGCTTCGCCCCAGACCCAGGTTGTGGGTTTGGCGAACCAGCCAACCGCGTCGATACCCCAAATGGACAGCAGACCCGCGCAGAACATGATGAGGCCAAGCCACACGGCCCACCAGTCCTCTTGATATGCCATCCCGTCATACCACTTTCTATTAACGCCGTTCATTTTATCCCCCGTAGTTCGAGTTCATTTCTCAGACATTTCCCAAAGACTTCGGCAATGGCCCCTTTCACACGTCCACATGGACGTAGCGATTGAAGTAATGCGGGGCGTACTGATGAATCCAGGAAGGGATCGTCGTGATATCGAACCCCATGAAAACGGTCAGGCGTGATCCATCGTATCGGCCTGATTCCCGAAGGGATTCGACGAGATTTGCGTCGAGCTCCGGAAAAGACCTTCCCTCAACGGCGATTGAATCGTTTCGCGCGATCCATTTTTCGCCGTCATGGCTGATGATCATGTCAATGTCCGACTTCATAAAGAGTTCCTTATCGCGGGTACGATCCGCGTTGCCTAATCAAGCAGATAGATGTTCACCAGAGTGCCGAGAATGATCAGCCCGGCAATGCCGATGCCAATGCTCCAGCTAACAAGCTGTGTCTCGAACGGCTCCCAGGGTTCGGGGTCGTCAATCGCGACTTCTGCGTGTTCTACTGGCGCTGCCACGCTGGCCGCTACGCTTTCTTCAGCCATTTAGTGTTCCTCCTAGAGTTGTCACTTCCGCAAAAAGATTATTATTATTGCTTTTGTTGTCCAATAACGCGAAATGCGGAAGAACAAATACCTCTACGGTTGAGGCGATGATTGTTCCCACCCACTGGTTTCGCGAATTCGAAAAAATAAATCCCCCTCTAAACTCTCCGCTGCGTTGCAGACCACATCTGCGATGCAGGGGCTGCGCCGCCAAAAAACGGCAGCGCCACGGTGTCATTTTCCAACACAGCAATCCAACGGCCCCCTCTGACCGTTTGACCGAAGTGTGCAAATGCAAATGACTTGCAGTATATTTTCGAAGTTTCAAATAAAGACGAAGGACGCATCAGCGTCTTCTTCGGGGCAAAGCACCTAAAAATGCTTGTTAGCAAAGGCATTTTTCGAAAGCCCGCTCTTTATTCTCTGCCGTTACTAATAGCCTAAGAGGGCTTTGGTCACAAGTATGAATTCAATTTATATATTAGGCGGAGGTAATATTATAAGTATTATCATTTGAAGTTTTTCGAGTAGTGATTCTTGGATGTTGTCGCCGCCACTTATCAACTGTTCGGTTGATTGCGAACACACTGTGAGAACGGCGTGGTTACTGCGGCTTGGCGGAAATTCCGATGTCAGTATTAAATTGTTAGTCTAGGACGGGTGGTCGGAGGCACTAGGTTCAAGCCGTCAATTTGTACCTGTGATCTCCAGCGTGTGAGGTTTTGGGTGATTTCCGCGCGTTCCCGCGTTATACGGGGCCGTCACAAATGGAAAGCCAAGAAGGGTTGCATGACAGTTCTGGTCACGGGTGCTGCGGGATTTATCGGGTTTCACACGTCCCTTTCGTTGCTGGGGCGCGGAGAAACGGTGGTTGGGATTGACGAAGTCAATGACTACTACGACGTCGCGCTCAAACAGGCTCGGCTCGCCAAGCTGGCCGAATACAAGGGCTTTTCATTCGAAAAGACCGACATTTCCGATCGCGACGCGATCGGCAAGGTGTTCGCCCGGTATCCGAAAATTTCGAAAATTATTAATCTCGCGGCGCAGGCCGGGGTTCGCTACTCGCTGGTAAATCCCTTCGCCTATACGCGAAGCAATATCGAGGGATTGCTCGTGTTGCTGGAAGCGGCCCGCGGATTGGACCGGCTGGACCATTTCGTCTACGCGTCGTCATCTTCGGTTTACGGGACCAACACCAAATTGCCGTTTTCCACGCGCGATCGCGTGGATACGCCGATTTCGCTTTATGCAGCGACCAAAAAATCGTCTGAAATGATGTGTCATGCCTATGGCCATTTGTTCGCCATGCCTCTGACGGGATTGCGTTTTTTCACGGTCTACGGACCTTGGGGCCGCCCCGATATGGCGGCTTTCATCTTCGCCAAGAAGATTCTGGCAGGCGAACCCATCCCGGTTTTCAACAACGGCAAGATGCGCCGCGATTTCACCTACATCGACGATATTGTGGCCGGCGTCGTCTCGTGTCTGGATCATCCTCCGTCAGAAGGCGAGGAATTCGCGCGCGTCTACAACATCGGCAACAGCAGCTCGGAAAGCCTGATGGACTATATCGGCGAAATCGAGCGGGCGCTGGGCAAGAAGGCCGAGATCGAGTTTCTGCCCATGCAGCCGGGCGACGTGGCGGAAACCTATGCCGATATCGAGGCGACGACGCGCGATTTCGGCTTTGTTCCGAAAACGCCGATCAGCGAGGGTGTACCCAAATTTATTTCCTGGTATCGGGAATATTTCGGCGTTTGATCGATAAAGTGAGAGGGGATCGCGGGTGATGAAAATACTGGTTCTCGGGGCTGGTGCCGTTGGTGGGTATTTCGGCGGGCGAATGGCCGAGGCGGGCGCGGACGTTTCGTTTTTCGTGCGCGAACGGCGTGCCGGGCAGCTCGCGAAAGACGGTCTGGTTGTCAAAAGCGCCTTCGGCGATATCCAAATGCCGGTGAAAACCTATACGGACGGTCAAGTCGACCAGGTCTTCGATGTGGTCGTCCTGACCAACAAGTCTTACGATCTTGATAGCTCGATGGACGCCATTGCGCCCGCCGTCGGACCCAACTCAGCCGTCCTGCCGTTGCTCAACGGCCTCGCCCACTATGACGCCCTGGACGCCCGCTTCGGCGCTGAACGGGTTATCGGCGGGCTATGCCATTTGGCCGCGACGCTCACCGGTGAGGGCGAAATCCATCATCTGAACCAGCTTCACTCCGTGACCGTGGGCGAGCGTGGCGGCGAAACATCACCCCGTTGCCAGTCAATCGCCGATCTTTTGGCCAAAACGCCGGTGCATGTGCGCCTGAGCCCGGACATCGCGCAGGACGGATGGGAAAAGCTCGTGCTTCTCAGCACGCTCGCCTCGGCGACCTGTCTGATGCGCGCCAGCGTCGGCGACATCATGGCCACCGACGAAGGTGAAACGATCGTTCTGGAATTACTGGACGAGTGCATCGCGCTGGCCGAGGCGGCGGGACACCGGCCCAGCCCAAAGGCGATTGAGACCGCGCAGAAGCTTTTGACCGAACGCGGATCGGCCTTCACGGCGTCGATGCTGCGCGATATCGAGAACGGCGGCCTGATCGAGGGCGATCACATTCTGGGGTATATGGTCGCCAGCGGCAGCGAGGCGGGCGTGCAAACACCCGGTCTGCGCATCGCCAAGTGCCATCTTCAGGCATACGAGCAAAGGCGCGCGCGGACCTAACCGTAGAGGCTTTCCAGGCGGTCGCCGTAAACCTCGGTGATCTTGTGGCGGCGGACCTTCAGGGTCGGGGTCATTTGTTCGTTGTCGATGGAGAATGCCTCGTCGCCAATGATAAAGCGGCGCACCCTTTCCACGTTGGATAGATCCTTGTTCACGCGGTCCACAGCGGCGCCCAAAGCGTCGTGAATATCGGCATCCGGCCCATGTTCCGCTTTCCATCCTTTCAGCCATTCAGCATCGGGAACCAGAAGGCCCACCAAATGCGGCTTTTTGTCACCGTACACCATGGCCTGGGCGATCTCGGGTTCCAGGGTAAGAATGCCTTCGACACGCTGCGGCGAAATGTTGTCGCCCCCTGAATTGACGATGATGTCCTTCTTTCGATCCGTGATCTGAATGTAGCCATCATTGTCGAGCACACCGATATCGCCGGTATGCAGCCAGCCCTCCTTGACGGTTTGGGCGCTTAATTCGGGGTCGCGCCAGTACCCCTGCATGACCAGTTCACCCTTGATCAGGATTTCGCCATCCTCGGCGATGCGCACTTCGGTATTGATAAGCGGCGGGCCGACGGTGTGCATCTTGACCTTGCCGGGTCGGTTGACGCTGACCACCGGGGCCGATTCCGTTTGGCCGTATCCTTGCAGGATGCGCAATCCCAGGGCCGTGAAAAAAAGGCCGATGTCAGGGTTCAGGGGCGCGCCGCCGGACACCATGGCTTTCAGCCTTCCGCCAAAGCGCGCACGCACCTTGGCACGCACCAGCTTTTCAAGAACGAAATCCAAAATTGCTTCGCTGAAACCGAGCGAGCCGGTTAGATGGCGTTTGCGTCCCAGGGCCACTGTTTTGTGAAACATCTTCTCGCGCAAACCGCCCTGCTTGCGCACACCGGCGAGAATGCGCGTTCGCATCAGTTCGTACAGACGCGGCACCGAGACCATGATGGTCGGGCGCGCTTGCGCCATATTCTTGATCAGCAATTCAGCGCTTTCCGCGTAGTAGATGTCGGCTGCGATAAGAATGGGGAAAAACTGGCCGGGCGAATGCTCGTAGGAATGCGATAGCGGCAGAAACGACAGAAACACCTCGTGACCCAGGGCCAGTTCGCGCAAGGCGTCATCCGCGCCTTCGCAATTGTGCAGGATCGCGCCGTGGCTCAGCATGACGCCCTTTGGCGCGCCGCCGGTTCCCGACGTATAAATGATGCAGGCGGTGTCGGTTCGCTGGAATTGTTCGGCTTCGGCGGTGATGTCCGCGCCGGTTTCGCCTGAGGCCAGAATGTCGTCCCAGGGGTGCAGGTCGATGGTCAGGTGCTGGGCAATTTCCGGTGGCTCGATGGCGATAACGAAATGAGTTTCGTCGGCGCGGTGGGCTGCCGGAATGAGCGTACCGGCAAGCCTCCGGTTCGAAACGATGGCCCCCTTGGCCCCACTGTTTTCAAGAATATGAAGGTGGTCGGCTTCGGTGTTGGTGGTGTAGGCGGGGACCGATATGGCGCCCGATGCCATGATCGCCATATCCGCGATCAGCCATTCGGGGCGGTTTTCCGAAACCAGAACAATGCGGTCACCGGCGACGACGCCCAAAGCGCGCAGACCGCGGGCCAGACGGACGACCCGCAATGCCGTCTCGCGCCAGCTCAGGGGCGCATAGTCGCCGCCGGTCTTGGCCCACAAAAACGGCTGGTCGCCCGACCGTTGGGCCTGCGTGAAGAACATGGTCACCAAATTGGGCCAAATGGTGGTGGCTTCGCTCATTTTCCCCCGGCTCCCGCGCTGCACTCACAAGGGCGGAACATATCATTGCGAATGCCGCTTTCCCAAGCTATATGCGTTTACATCAACGGGAGAGAAGAATGACCAACACCGAAACGTCGAAATCACTACCGGAATGGGATCTTTCACACCTGTACGGGGGCGCCGATTCGCCCGAACTAGAAGCCGATCTTATCTGGGCCGCCGAGCGCTCGACGGCGTTTCGCGAGGCCTATGAGGGGCGCTTGGCGGAACTGGATGGCGGGAAACTGGGAACCGCCATCGGCGAATACGAGCAAATTGCCGAACGCCTGCACAAGGCCATGAGCTTTGCTCAGCTTCTGTTCGCGGGCGACGTGGAAAACCCCGAAAACGGGCGCTTTTATCAGACGCTGGCCGAACGCGTTACGGTGATTTCGACCGATACGCTTTTCTTCATGCTGGAGCTTAATCGCATAGACGACGATGTGCTGGCCGCCCAGTTGAAAGGCCCGCTTGCCGCAAACTATGCGCCGTGGGTGCGTGACGTCCGCGTCTTTCGCCCGCATCAGTTATCGGACGAGGCGGAAAAACTGCTGCATGAAAAGTCGGTCACCGGGCGCGCCGCCTGGACCCGGCTGTTCGATGAAACCATGGCGGCGTTGCGTTTCGACGTGGACGGAACGGAATTAAGCCTGTCGGAAACCCTCAACCTCCTGTCCGACAAGGATGGCGGTACGCGCAAAACGGCGGCCCATGCATTGGGTGTGGTGTTGTCGGAGAACCTTAGGCTTTTCGGGCTGATTATTAATACGCTCGCCAAGGATAAGGAAATCGAGGACCAGTGGCGCAATTTCGCGGCTCCTGTTTCGTCACGCAATCTGGGCAATTTCGTCGAGGACGAGGTGGTCGATGCGCTGGTTGGTTCGGTTCGCGATGCGTTTCCCAATCTGGCGCATCGCTATTACGCCTTGAAGGCCAAGTGGTTCGGGGTGGAAAAACTGGATTACTGGGACCGCAACGCGCCGTTGCCCGAAGACAGTGACCGCCATTTTTCGTGGGAAGAAGCCCGCGATATCGTGTTGGGGGCCTACGGCGCGTTTGATCCCGGTATAGCCGCCATAGCCAAGCGGTTCTTCGACGAAAGGTGGATTGACGCAGCGCCGCGTCCCGGAAAGGACTCGGGCGCTTTTGCCCACCCGACCGTACCGTCGGCGCATCCCTATATTCTGATGAATTTCCACGGCAAGGCGCGCGACGTGATGACGCTGGCCCATGAATTGGGCCACGGCGTGCATCAGGTATTGGCGGCCGGGCAGGGCGCGTTGATGTCTGATACGCCCCTGACGCTGGCCGAAACCGCATCCGTATTTGGCGAGATGCTGACCTTCCGGGCGCTGCTGAATGCCGAGACGAACCCTGCGCGCAAGCGCATCCTGATCGCGGGCAAGGTCGAGGACATGCTGAATACGGTGGTCCGGCAAATTGCCTTCCACGAGTTTGAGCGCCGCGTGCACGACGAACGAAAGTCGGGCGAGATGTCGACTGACAGATTGAGCGATATCTGGATGGACGTGCAAACCGAAAGCCTTGGTCCGGCCTTGCGTCTGGACGACGGCTACCGCAGCTTCTGGGCCTATATCCCGCATTTCATCCATTCGCCGTTTTATGTGTACGCCTATGCATTCGGCGATTGTCTGGTTAATTCGCTGTATGACGTCTTCGCTCAGGGGCATCCCGGTTTCCAGGCCAAGTATTCGGAAATGCTGAGTGCGGGCGGAACCATGTGGCACAAGGAAACCCTCGCGCCTTTCGGCCTGAATGCCGCCGACCCAGCCTTCTGGAAGCGCGGACTTTCCATGGTGTCCGGGTTCATCGACGAATTGGAGGGAATGGAAGCTGGCGGATAGTAATTCCCTTTCCGGCCGGGTCAAACGCTATGCCCGGGTCGGAACCGAGATGGGAGGATTGGCGGCGAAATTCGCCGGCGACCGTTTTTTTGGCATCTCGTCGGAACGGCCCGACTATCCGGCCGAGTTAAGGCGCGCCCTGGGTGGACTGAAGGGGCCTTTGATGAAGGCCGCGCAGATTCTGGCAACGGTGCCAGATATGCTCCCGCCCGAGTACACGGCTGAACTGGCCCAACTCCAGACCAACGCGCCGTCCATGGGGTGGGCGTTTGTCAAACGCCGCATGGCCGCCGAACTGGGAAACGACTGGCGGGCCAGTTTCGACGAGTTCGAACGCGAGGCGGCGGCTGCGGCGTCCCTGGGCCAGGTTCACCGGGCCACCGACCACGAAGGGCGGAGGCTTGCCTGCAAACTTCAATATCCCGACATGGGCTCCGCCGTGGAAGCCGACCTTAAGCAATTGAAACTGGCGCTGGCGGTGTTCAGAAGATACGACCGAGTAATTGACGCCAGCGAAATCCACACGGAACTTTCGGCTCGTCTGCGCGAAGAACTGGATTACGACCGCGAGGCCGCCAATATGGCGCTGTTCGAGGCCATCCTGGAAAACGAGGACGCAGTTCACGTTCCACGGCCGATCCCTGAATTGTCGACCGCCCGGCTAATCACCATGAACTGGATGGACGGAAAGCCGCTTCTGGACGTACGCGACGCACCACAGGAGGATCGCAACCGGGTCGCACACGCCATGTTCCGGGCCTGGTACGTGCCCCTGTACGGATACGGCGTACTGCATGGCGATCCGCATCTGGGCAACTACACGGTACGCCCCGATGGTTCGGTGAACCTGATGGATTTCGGGTGTGTCCGTATCTTCCCACCCAATTTTGTCGGTGCGGTGATCGATCTCTACAAGGCGTTGCGCGACGGCAACGAGGATTTGGCGGTTCACGCGTACGAAACGTGGGGGTTTGAGAATCTGGATCGCCATGTCATCGGCATTCTTAATCAGTGGGCGCGGTTTCTTTACGAGCCGCTGATGGAAGACCGGGTGCGCAATATTCAGGAGAAACCGGCAGGGGTTTACGGGGCCGAGGTCGCGGCAAAGGTCCATCGTGAACTTCGCGAGGCGGGCGGGGTGCGTCCGCCTCGCGAGTTCGTGCTGATGGACCGCGCCGCCATCGGTCTGGGGTCCGTGTTCCTGCACCTTCGCGCCGAATGCAACTGGCACCGCATGTTCCACGATTTGATCGACGGTTTCGATGCGCAATTGGTCGGCGAACGACAGGCCGCCGCCCTTGCTGCCGCACGGGTGCCCTGTGTAAGCTAGACGGCAAATGATGTATGACCAAACATATGGAGGAAGCGAAAATGATCGTTACTACGACCGATGGCGTAGAAGGCAAGCGGGTTGTTGAATATGTCGGAATCGTCACCGGAGAGGCGATCATGGGGACGAACGTCTTTCGCGATATGTTCGCCGGTATCCGTGATTTCGTTGGCGGCCGATCGGGCTCCTGCGAAAAGGAAGTGAAGAAGGCCAAGGATCACGCTATTGACCAGATGATGGAAGAAGCCGAAGAGCTGGGCGCGGACGCAATTGTCGGCGTCGATCTCGATTACGAGGTCATCGGTGGTGACAAGCGGACCCTTCTCATGGCCATCGCCAACGGGACCGCAGTCAAGCTCGGATAGTTTTTCGCATCGTGGAAACCATAAAGATGATGTGGAAATACAAGAGATTCGTCAATGGAAACGGTTCTAATTGGCGACCGCATCGTTCACAGTGGAATCGCGGCACTTGCGAAATCGTCGCAATACAGGCATAACGCCGTCGCATTAAAAACCTCGGGGAGCCAAAGGGTAATTCCGATATGAAGATCGCCATACCAAAGGAGAGGCGTCCCGGTGAAACGCGGGTCGCCGCCTCGCCGGACGTGGTGAAAAAGCTGGTTGGATTCGGCTTCGACGTCATCGTCGAAAAAGGTGCCGGAGCCGACGCAGCATTCACTGATTCCGCATTTAAAGAAGCCGGTGCGACAATTGCCAAGGATCCGGCAAGCGCACTGAAAAGCGCCGATGTGGTCTTTAAGATCCAGCGGCCGATTATCGAAGGCGAAGGGGCCAAAAACGAACTGTCCTTGATGAAAAAGGGTACGGTTCTGATTGCCGGTCTCGGTGCTTTGTATAATCCGAAGGATGTTGCGGCCTATGCCAAGGCGGGCGTCACCGCCTTCGCCATGGAACTGATGCCGCGTATTTCGCGGGCGCAGTCCATGGACATCCTGTCGAGCCAGAGCAATCTGGCCGGATACAAGGCGGTGCTGGATGGCGCGGCCGAATATCCCAGCGCCTTCCCGATGATGATGACGGCAGCGGGCACGGTAGCTCCGGCCAAGGTGTTCATCATGGGCGTCGGCGTTGCCGGATTGCAGGCCATCGCCACGGCCAAGCGCCTGGGCGCGGTGGTGACAGCGACCGACGTTCGTCCGGCCACCCGTGAACAGGTGGAAAGCCTTGGCGGCAAGTTCCTGACCGTCGATGAAGAGATGGAAAAGGACGCCGAGACCAAAGGCGGCTACGCCAAGCAAATGCCGCCCGAGTACTTCGAAAAGCAAAAGCAGGTGGTGTCCGAGCACATCAAGAAGCAGGACATCGTCATTACCACGGCTTTGATCCCCGGCCGGGCCGCTCCGGTTCTGGTCACCGAGGATATGGTCAAGGAAATGAAGGCCGGTTCGGTGATCGTCGATCTGGCGGTCGAGGCCGGCGGCAACTGCCCGCTTTCCAAGCTGGGCAAGATTGTCGTCAAGCATGATGTCAAGATCGTCGGCCACGAGAATGTTGCCGGCCGTCTCGCGACCGATGCCAGCATGCTTTTCGCCAAGAACATTCTTAACTTCATCACCCCGCACGTCGACAAGGAAGCCAAGGCCGTCAAATTCGATTGGGAAGACGAGACGGTCACCGGAACCTTGGTCACGCGTGACGGCAAAGTGGTGAATCCCCAACTGACAGGGGAGGAGAAATGACCATGGATCCGTCAAAATTCGCGGATAGCGCCTCTCAGTTCGCCAATCAGGCCGCCGATCTGGCCGCCAAGGCTGCGCAACTGGCAGGCGAGGCTACTCAGATCGTCGTGCCCCAGGCGGAAGCCGCTGCCGGCAACGGCAACGAATTCCTGTTCCTGTTCACGGTGTTCGTTCTGGCCTGTTTTATCGGCTTTTACGTGGTTTGGAGCGTGACGCCGGCCCTGCATTCACCGTTGATGAGCGTGACCAACGCCATTTCCTCGGTGATTATCGTCGGTGGTCTGATTGCCGCTGGTCCTGCAGGCTTCGGTTTTTCCAAAGTCATGGGCTTCATCGCCGTGGTGCTGGCCTCCGTCAACATTTTCGGGGGCTTCATCGTCTCCCAGCGGATGTTGGCCATGTTCAAGAAAAAAGAGAAGAAGTAGGAGGGCGGTATAATGAGCGAAACAATTGTAGGCTTCGCCTACCTGATTGCCGCAGTCCTGTTCATCATGGCACTCAGGGGCCTTAGTTCGCCGGAAACGGCGCGCCAAGGTAATCTTTTCGGCGTCATCGGTATGGTCATCGCGGTTTCGACGACCTTGCTCGATCCGGGCGTCCTTAGCTATGGCACCATTCTTATTGCGGTGCTTATCGGCGGTTCTATCGGCACTGTCGTTGCCATTAAAATCCAGATGACGGCGTTGCCGCAGCTGGTTGCCGCGTTCCACAGCCTGGTTGGTCTGGCCGCGGTGGTGGTTGCGGGAGCCGCGTTCACGTCACCCGAGGCCTATGGCATCGGGGAAGTGGGCAACATCGGTGGGGCCAGCCTGATCGAAATGTCTCTCGGTTCGGCCATCGGCGCCATCACTTTCTCGGGCTCGCTGATCGCATTCGGCAAGCTGCAAGGCGTGCTGTCGGGCTCGCCCATCGTGTTTAAGGGGCAGCATCAGCTAAACGCCCTGGTCGCTATTGTCATCGTTGCCATGATCGTGTGGCTGGTGGTGAGCAATTCACCGACCGCGTTCTGGTCGCTGACTTTGCTGGCCTTCATTATCGGCTTCCTGATCATCATTCCGATCGGTGGCGCGGATATGCCGGTGGTCGTTTCCATGCTCAACTCCTATTCCGGTTGGGCGGCTTGCGGTATCGGCTTTACGCTGGGCAACTCGGCGTTGATCATTACCGGCGCGTTGGTCGGATCGTCGGGTGCCATCCTCAGCTACATCATGTGCAAGGGGATGAACCGGTCGATCTTCAACGTTCTGCTGGGCGGATTCGGTGGCGAAGTGGCCGGTCCGGCTGCGGGCAAGGACGGCGTACAGCGTTCCGTCAAGTCCGGCAGTGCCGACGATGCGGCGTTCATCATGAGCAACGCCAACAAGGTCATCGTGGTTCCCGGTTACGGCATGGCCGTGGCCCAGGCCCAGCATGCCTTGCGCGAAATGGGCGACAAGCTGAAGGCGGAAGGCGTTGAAGTGGTCTATGCCATTCATCCGGTGGCAGGCCGCATGCCGGGGCACATGAACGTGCTGCTGGCCGAAGCCAATGTGCCTTATGACGTGGTTTTCGAACTTGAAGAGATCAATCACGAGTTCGCAACCGCTGACGTGGCATTCGTCATCGGCGCCAACGACGTCACCAATCCGGCGGCGTTGACCGACCCGACCTGCGACATCTACGGGATGCCGATCCTCAATGTCGAAAAGGCCGCGACGACGCTGTTCATCAAACGCTCGCTGGCATCTGGTTATGCGGGGCTCGACAACGAGCTGTTCTACCGCGACAAGACCATGATGCTGTTCAGCGACGCCAAAAAGATGACCGAAGAAATCGTCCAGGCGCTCGGCTAAGCCCCGAACGTCAGACGAAACAAAAATGCGGCGGAGCCTCCGGGCTCCGCCGTTTTTTTGTGTGGAGACGGATTCTCGGGTTTGGAACGCGGGCACACAAAAACCCGGCTATCCCTTTCGGGACGCCGTGGCGATTGTGGTTCAGGTCAGGAAAGGTCGGGGCGAGACGTATCCCGCCCCACGGGGCCTAGAAGCCCTCGCGCTCAATCCGTTTGCGCTCCAGCTTCCGGGCGCGGCGAACGGCTTCGGCCTTTTCGCGCGCTCTGCGTTCCGACGGTTTTTCGTAGGAACGGCGGAGTTTCATTTCACGGAAGATACCCTCGCGCTGCATCTTCTTCTTGAGCGCCTTCAGGGCTTGATCGACGTTGTTGTCGCGGACTGAAACTTGCACGGTTTTTTCGCTGCTCCTTACTAGCCAGGGCAAAAAAGTTGTTGTGATGCCGTTGGAGGGCAGGGCTATATCATACCCCAATGGGGTTGTGAAGGGTTATGCGCAAGAATATCGCCTGATTTGCGAGTGTTAGGGCGATATTTGCCATTGGCCTTGGCACCACTTGGATACATATTGATCTCATGTCGATTTTAAAGATAGCCAGAATGGGCCATCCGGTCCTTCAAATGAACGCCGAACCGGTCGAAGACCCGACGGCGCCGGAAATCCGTCGTCTGGTTGCGGACATGGTGGAAACCATGGCTGACGTAGGCGGCACGGGGCTGGCGGCGCCGCAGGTTCACGTGCCGCTTCGCGTCGTTACCTTTTTTGTATCCGGGCATCGGACCGGCGAGGACGAGGATGATACGGCGGTGCCGTTGACCGTTCTGATCAATCCCGAGATCGAGGTGATCGGGGACGAGTACGAGGAAGCCTGGGAGGCCTGTTTGTCGCTGCCGGGCCTGACGGGTGCGGTAGAACGCCCCCATCGTATCCGCTATCGCGGTGTAACGCTCAGCGGCGAAGTCATTGAGCGCGAGGCCGCCGGTTTCCATGCGCGCGTGGTGCAGCATGAATGCGACCATCTGGACGGCGTTCTTTACCCCATGCGCATGGAGGATTTGTCCAAGTTCGCGTTCGTCGAAGAAATCGTAAAAGCGCGGGAAATGGCCGAAGCGGAAGAGCAAGCAGACAACGAGGCAGATGACGAGGCCGCTGAGGCGGAATAGGAGGGCACCAGCGCTATGGTTTCCCCAGACATGCGTGACGCCATCCTTCTGGCCACCCTGGACCACGTGCCTTTCGATGGCTGGACACGGCGTAGTCTGGCTGCGGGCGCTCGCGACGCCGGTTTCAAGGCTATAGACGGCCAACGCGCGTTCCCGGCGGGAATGCTGAGTGTCGTCGAATACCTTTTTGAATACGGGGACCGGCTGATGGCCCAATCCCTGAACCAGACGGTGCTTTCCAAGATGAAGGTCCAGGCGCGCGTCACCTTGGCTGTGCGGGAGCGTCTGAGCGCCATGGCGGCGCATCGCGAAGCCGTGCGTCGCGCTTTGTCCTTCATGGCCTTGCCGCAAAACGGAGCGGCCGCGGCCGCCTGCACGTGCCGCACGGTCGACGCCATCTGGTACGCCGCCGGAGATACCTCGACCGATTTCAGCTTTTACACCAAGCGGGCCCTTTTGTCGGGCGTTTACGTGGCAACCGTTCTGTATTGGTTGGGCGATAAATCCGCCGGTTCCCAGGATACCTGGGGTTTTCTTGACCGGCGGATTGCCGGAATCATGCGGATCAGGCGGGCAAATCGATAACCGCCGCCGATTGCTCGGCGCGGAATTTGTCCAGCGCGGCGGCGATTTTCTCGTCGCCGAGGGCCAGAATCGCGACCGCCATCAACGCGGCGTTCACAGCGCCGGAGTTTCCAATCGCCAGCGTTCCCACCGGAATGCCGCGCGGCATCTGAACCATCGATAGAAGACTATCCATCCCGCCCATTACCCGCGTTTCCATGGGAATGCCTAATACGGGAAGGGGGGTCATTGCGGCAACAGCGCCGGGCAAAGCGGCGGCCATTCCGGCGCCGGCGATCAGAACCTTCAGTCCACGGCCCTTCGCGCCCTTGACGTATTCGGCCAGCCGATCCGGGTGGCGGTGGGCGGAAAGGACATTCGCCTCGCATGCGACGCCCAGTTTTTTCAGGGTATCGACGGCGTTCTTCATTGTATCCCAGTCCGACTGGCTTCCCATAAGGATGCCGACCAAGGGGGCCTCGGTGTTCATGACGTCTCCATTTCAAATCCTGGATGAATGAGCGCGGGATTATATGGCGATACGAAAGGAAGGCAAGACACAGGCTTTGTTTTGAGGTCCGGCGGTGGTAGCCTTTCCCGGCATCTCGCCGTGATGGGGAAGCGATGGTTGATGTCACGAGGTCGTCCGGGATTAGTCCGAGTGCGGCCGCCGATCACGATAAAGGGCGACGCGGACCCGAAAAAGAGGCGCAGCCCGACGCGCAGGATCATCAGGAATTCGGCGAACCCGGAACACCGCGCCGGATTCTCGACGTCGCCAATATCATGGGAATTCCGACCGATGAATTGACGCCTCATGTGCGAGAGGCCTTGACGGTCATCATCGGCGAGTTCGACCGCGCGCGCTTGGCGGCCGAGCGCGACGGCGAGCGCGCCGAGCATTTCAAGGAACTGTCCGAAAAGGATTGCGTCCTTCCGGTGCTGAACCGCCGTGCGTTTACCCACGAATTGTCCCGCATCATCAACAGAAGCGCCCAGACGGAAACGACGAGTACCGTGGCCGTCGTCCATTTTCTGGGCATTGAGGACATCCGCCTTGTTCATGGACGCGGGATTGCCGATGAAACCCTGGTGCAGATTGCCCGCACCCTGGCCGCCGCACTGCGCACGACCGACATCGTGGCGCACATTGGCGGGGCGGATTTTGCCGTGATTTTGACACTGACCGATCGAGAAGACGGATTAAGGACCCTGGAGGAGGTGCGCGACGCCATGCGCACCCGCCTGATTTCCGGTGATGGCGAAGCCCGGTTCGATCTGATATGGGGACTGGCGGCCTTTGATGCCGGGGCCGATGCCGACCAAGTTCTGGTCGCCGCCGACGATGATTTGCGTCGGCGCTGGAAGCGCGCAACCTAAGGCGTGCGCGGGACGCGCGCTAGGCGATAATATCCGGCGTCAATTGGCTGCCGAGTTTCGCAATCTGGTCCTTTAGCGCAAGTTTTCGCCTCTTCAGGCGCTGGACTTCAAGTTGGTCGAACGGGATTATTTCGATGATCCGCGCAATCCGTTCGTCAAGTTCGCGATGCTCGGTCCGGAGTTCCTCAAGTTTGCTTTTCAAGGTTTCTTTGTCTTCCATCGGATTTGTGGCTCATTTCAGCAAACAACATGATAGCAAAATTATTTGCGAAACGGTATTGCTGAAGGAACAATAGTGAAAAACCACGATTGGCTCACCAGAACGATCGGAGGAAGTGCGTGATGGCAAAAGGGAAAAAGAGACGTATTGGCCTGTTGACCAGTGGCGGCGATTGCGCCGGACTGAATGCGGCCATCCGGGCAGTCGTCTGCCGCGCGGTCCTTGGCTATGGATGGGAAGTGGTCGGAATCCGCGAAGGAACAGCCGGTTTGCTGGAGCGTCCACCGCTTGTCGAAGAACTGGGCATGCATGTCTTCACCGGAAACATCCTGCGCATGGGTGGAACCATTCTGGGAACCGTCAACAAGGGCGATCCGTTCGCTTATCCCATGCCCGACGGCACCATCGTTGATCGTTCGAACGAAGTGATCGAAGGGTTTCGTGAGTTGGGCCTTGA
>JABGRG010000072.1 GCA_018648445.1 Rhodospirillales bacterium
CCATCGAGGATGCGGCCGAACTTCAATTGCAGCAGCCCCACGTGGTTCGTCTGGAAACCCGTCCGCCCAACCTTGAAGGCGGCGGCGAAATCAGCCAGCGCGAATTGGTCAAGAACACGCTGCGTATGCGGCCCGATCGCATCATTCTGGGCGAAATCCGCGCCGGTGAAGCGCTGGACATGTTGCAGGCCATGAACACCGGCCACGACGGGTCCATGTGCACGATCCACGCCAACCGTCCGCGCGAGGCGTTGACGCGGCTGGAAAACATGGTTGCCATGGCGGGCGTGAAGTTGCCCAACGAGGCCGTGCGCTCGCAGATCGCGGGTGCTGTCAATCTGGTTGTTCAGATCGCTCGCATGCGAGACGGCGTGCGCCGCATCACCCATATTTCAGAAGTCATCGGCATGGAGGGCGAAGTGGTCACCATGCAGGACCTGTTCACCTTCCAGTACGAGGGCGAAGATACCGACGGAAAGCTGTTCGGCGTCTTCAAGCCTTCGGGCATGCGCCCTCATTTCCTGCCACGCGCCCAGTACTTCGGCCTCGAGCGTGCGCTGATGGAGGCCGTTTCCGGGAACGCAGGGGACGGACAATGAGCCCTGATACCCTCATCGTATTCGGCGGCGCGCTGGCTTCGCTCGTTTGCCTTTTCCTGATTTTGGGCGGCAAGCCCAAACAGGCTCGCGGTCCTCTCGCCAAACGCGCCCGCGATATCAAAGCCCGGACGATCAACGGCGGATCGAAAGATTCGCAGGAAAACACGAACCAGACATCCGTGAAACGTCAGGAAGCGCGCAGTATCGTGCCGGGTCTGGATGTCATCGCGCGGCGCCTCCTTCCACGTCAGGCCGTCCTGCGGCAACGCCTTGAAAAGACGGGCCGAAGCATCGGCGTTGGCTCCTACGTGGCTTTGAATGTCGCTGTCTTGTTGGTCGTCGCCGGCGCTCTTTTATTTCTGGTTCGCATTCCGGTCGTCCTTTCCGTCGCCATCGGGGTGGTGGTCGGCGTCGGTCTGCCGCATTTCGTTGTCGGGCGAATGGTGCAGGGCCGTCTGGACAAGTTCGCGGGACTGTTTCCCGAAGCCATCGATTTGATGGTGCGCGGATTGCGCTCAGGCCTTCCGGTGACCGAATCCATCTCGGTGGTGGGGCATGAATTGCCCGATCCGGTTGGCACGGAATTTCGCAAGATATCCGACAAGGTTCAGTTCGGGCGGCCTTTGGACGAAGCCCTTTGGGAAACCGCGAAACGCCTGGATACACCGGACTTCAAGTTTTTCGTCATCAGTCTTGCCGTGCAGCGTGAAACCGGCGGCAATCTGGCCGAAACGCTGGCCAATTTGTCGGATATCCTGCGCCGCCGCCAGATGAAGCTGAAAATCAAAGCCATGTCGTCCGAAGCGCGGGCCAGCGCCTACATTCTGGGTTCTCTGCCGTTCATCATGTTTGGCCTCATTTATCTGCTAAATCCCGGCTATGAGACCGAATTGTTCACCGATCCACGCGGCCGGGTCATGTTGATCGGCGGGCTGACCACTATGTCCATGGGCATCGCGGTCATGCGCAAGATGGTGAGGTTCGAAATATGAACCTGATGGCACTTCTTTCGGAATTGGCGAAACCCGAAACCGTTCTTACAGTCCTTGCCGGGCTCGCCGCCACTGCCATTATCGGCCTGGTCTGGAGTGCGGCCATAGCCCGCGATCCTTTGAGTGATCGCGCCAAAGACCTGAAGCAGCGGCGCGAGACCTTGCGAGGGGATCTTCTTCTTGCCAAGCAGAACCGAACGCGACGGCAGGCCGCGCTCGGAATTGTCCATCGGACCACCAACCGCCTGAATTTGTTGCGCAGCCAACACGCCGCAAGCGTTGCGCTGAAGCTCGCCCAGGCCGGATGGCGCGCGAAAGATGCCGTGTCCATCTATATGTTTCTTAAACTTTGCCTGCCTTTTGTTTTCGGCGGCGCGGCTGCTGTCGGCGTGTTTTGGCTGGGGGCGTTCGATTTACCGCCTATCGGGCGGGTCTTCGTCGCCATGCTGGCGGTGGTGATCGGCGCTTATGCGCCGGAGGTCTTCGTCAAGAATGCGACGACGAAGCGAATGCTCGCCCTCCAGAAGGGTCTTCCCGACGCCCTTGATCTGCTGGTTATTTGCACCGAAGCCGGTCTGGCCCTGGACGGCGCGCTGACCCGCGTGGCCGGGGAAAGCGAAAAATCCTGTCCCGAACTTGCCGACGAATTCGGACTGACCGCCATTGAGCTCGGGTTCTTGCCTGTTCGCCGCACGGCGCTGGAGAACCTGATCAAAAGGGTCGATTTGCCAGCCATGCGCGGCGTCGTAAACACGCTGTTGCAAACCGAAAAATACGGAACGCCGGTGGCCCAATCGCTGCGGGTTTTGTCTGCCGAATTTCGCGAGGAGCGAATGCTGAAAGCCGAGGAAAAGGCGGCGAAACTTCCGGCGACGCTGACGGTTCCTCTGATCGTTTTCATCATGCCGACACTGTTTATCGTACTTCTTGGTCCAGCCATCTTGCGCGCTCTCGACGGGCTTGGGGGCCTTTAGACGAGGGTAGACGCCTGGACCAATAGTCCCGGCTGCATTTTCGGGGTCCCGCGGCCGGGCCTTCGCCGGGCGAGGGGGGAAACCTCCTTGCCCGGCCTTTTGCTTTTTTTAGGTCTTTATCCGTTGCGGCGGCAACTCAGGGCGAGCAGCGCGCCGGCCACGGAAGCCACCATCAGCAGACCGAAGGTTGCCGTGTAGCTGCCGATGAAGCCGTGAGCGAACGCGAACAGCGAAGGGCCGAAGATAACGCCCGCAAAGGTAATGGACAGGGCCGCGCCCGTGGTCGGGCCGATCCGTCCGGCCGGGCTTTGGCGGGCCACCTCGGCGATGAAGACACCGTTCCAGCCGACCGCGGCAATGCCGAATATGACGAACAAAACCTGCAAACCATTAACGGGCCATGCCGGGCCGACCCACATTGTAATTCCCGAGGCAATCGCTGCGATAGCGCCGATGATGGCGAGGACCAGCGCGCCGTCGCCGACCTTATCGGCGACCCACCCCCAGGCCAGACGTCCCAGCACGCTGGCCAATTGCACGATAGACAGAACGAATCCTGCCGCGATCAGCGTCATGCCGACGTCCTGGACCAGCAACGTCACCAGGAAGGAGACGAGGCAAAGTTGGGTGATGGTGTAAAAAAACGATGCACTGACCAGCCGCCGGATGGGTTTGCGGCTCCAGATCAGTGTCAGACCTTCCATCAGATTACCTCGAACGCGCCAAGAAGGGTCGCGATCATCGTCCCAAAACCTGCGGCGCGCCTGAAGGGCGATCAGCAGGGCGAGAAGCGTTGCGGCTGTGGCGATGGGTACCGATTGCCAACCGAAAGTCACGGCCAGCCCCGGCGCGGTAAGCCCGGCGATGGCCCCGCCCAGCGGTACACCTGTTTGTTTGATGGAAAAAATCACGTTGCGATGCCGGTTTCCGGCGAAGCGGCCCAGAAGGTGCGATGCCGACGGGTTTGTCAGCGCGTAGCCCGCGCCGATGAAAGCAGACGCGCCAGCCAGTGCGATAATGCTGGGTATGGTCGCCAGCGCGCATCCGCAAAGGCCCAGAACAAGCGAAGTTTGACTGGTCCGGCAGGCGCCCCAACGGCGCACCAAACCACCGGCGATTAACGAGAAAACACTGGCGGTTCCGAAAACGATACTGACCTGATAGCCGATCATCGCTGCCGGAATTTGCAGGGATTTGGCTATCGCCGGAGCAATCGCCGCCAGCATCAGAACCGCCAGCGACATGGTCGCCTGAACCGTGGTCATGGCCCCGACCACCGCGATCCGATTGTAGGGAAGATCGGCGGCTTCGCTTTCCGGGGCGTTGCTCAAAACGGGTATCCCGGCTCGGATTTAGCCAGGCCGCTAAACTGATCCAGCATTTTGTCGCGCCACGCAAATATGGGATCGTCATTTTCGAGCAATTTGAAATCGCTCATGACCCGGGCCCACTGAAAGCAGCTGAAAACCATGCAGTCGGCGTAACCGGCCTGATCGCCCGAAACAAAGGGCTGTTCGGCCAAAGTTGCGCGAAGCGGCTCCAGGGTTTTGCGAAAGCCGACAACGCGGCTGTCACGTTCCGTATGAATGTCCTCGATGCGGCCGCCCCAGGTTTTTTCGCGGCTGGTGCGGAAATATTCGCGATCTGCCGGTTCTATGTGCTCAAAGATATCCTGGATAATTAGGGGCATGATGCCGCGAAGAACCACGCGGTCGGCCCACATGTTCAAAAAACGCAGCGTACCGACGTCGGCTTTATCGCCGAAGATAGAAGGGCGCTGGGGATAGGCGCGATCCAGATAATGGGCAATGGTCCAGCTGTCATGCACGCAGGTCTCGCCATCGACCAATACCGGCACCCGGTCCTGACCGGAAAATTCGATCAGATGCTTTTGCGTGAACTGCATGGGGATGAATTCGGCTTCCAGCCCTTTGATGGCTAGGGCAAAGCGGGTGCGCCAGCAATAGGGGCTGAAGCGGCGATCATCGGCGCCGACCAGATCGTATACCTTCATCGTCATTTTCTGCGCTTGTACTGGGCGTCGCCGAACATCATCTCGCGGGCCTTTGCGTCAATCGGACCCTGGGTCTGGTGCTCTTTCAGATGTTCCAGGGCGCGCCCGACGGCGGGGCGGGTGGCGATGGTTTCGAACCAACGCTTTACATGGGGGAAGTCGTCCAGGTTCTGGCCCTGCCGCTCGTATGAACGCAGCCAAGGAAAAGTGGCCATGTCGGCGATGGAATACTCGCCCGCCAGATATTCGGTTTCATTGAGGCGGCGATCCAGCACGCCATACAGCCGCCCGGTCTCTTTTGTGTAGCGATCCACGGCGTAGGGGATGGGCTCGGGTGCGTAGTGGCGGAAATGATGGGCCTGGCCCAGCATTGGCCCAACGCCGCCCATCTGGAACATCAGCCACTGGATTACGGTGAAACGCTTGGCCGTGTCGGAAGGCAGGAAGCGGCCTGTTTTCTCGGCCAGATACAGCAAAATCGCGCCGGATTCGAATAGCGAATAGGGCTTTGCCTCGGGGCCGTCCATATCGACGATGGCCGGTATCTTGTTGTTGGGGCTGATTTTCAGGTATTCAGGGTCGAACTGATCGCCGTTGCGGATATCAACGGGGATGATTTCGTAATCAAGCCCCGTTTCCTCCAGCATGATCGAGATCTTGAAGCCGTTTGGCGTCGGCCACGTGTAAAACCTGATCATCAGACTCAGCCGCCGTTAATGCGTTTTGAGGCGTCCCTGAACTGGGCCGCCAGCTCGTCATACTCGGTGACATGCGGGAACTGCGGAAATTCGCGGATCACGTTTTCCGGCGAACGGAAAAGAATTCCAGCCTCGGCGGCGCCTAGCATGGTCGTGTCGTTGTACGAATCGCCTGCCGCCATGACCTTGAAATTGAGCTTCTGGAAGGCGTTGACCGAATGGCGTTTCTGGTCGGGCATGCGCAGCTTGTAATTGGCGACGCGGCCATCCTCGGCAATTTCCAGCCGGTGGCAGAAAAGCGTCGGCCATCCCAGTTGGCGCATCATGGGTTCGGCAAAATCGTAAAAAGTATCCGACAGGATGACCACCTGATAGGTTTCGCGCAGCTGATCAAGGAACTCCCTGGCTCCTTCCATGGGGCCCATCTCGCCGATAACGGCCTGGATGTCCGGTAATTTCAGCCCGTGCTCGTCAAGGATTTTTAGGCGTTGCTGCATCAGGACGTCATAGTCCGGCACGTCGCGCGTGGTCGCGCGAAGGGCTTCGATGCCGGTCTTTTCAGCGAAATTGATCCAGACTTCCGGAATCAGGACCCCCTCAAGGTCGAGACAAACGATATCCACGGCGAATTCCTCCTGCCAAATGATAGTCTTTTTAGTCCGCGATCAATTCGGCCAGTTTCTCGAAAACGCTTTCGAACATATCGGTCGTCAACCTGCGGGTATTCGTGTTGTAGCGCGAACAATGATAGCTGTCGGCAAAAAAAACACCGCCGGGTAGCCGATGGACGGCCCCGTGTCCGAAAGGGAACGTCACTTTGCGCATTCCCAGGGCCGAAAGAACCGTGCCGTGGGCGATGGTGCCCAGCGCCAGGATTACGCGCAAGTCCGGCAAAGCCTTGATCGTATTGGCCAGAAACGGACGGCAAGCGGCAATTTCCGCGCCGACGGGTTTGTTTTGGGGAGGGACGCAGCGAACGGAATTGGTGATTTGACAGCCGACCAGTTCAAGGCCGTCATCGGGTCGGGCATCGTAGTTTCCCCGGGCCAAACCAAATTTGCCGAGGGTTGCGTACAACAGATCGCCCGCGTAATCGCCGGTAAAGGGACGGCCCGTCCGGTTGGCACCGCGCAGGCCGGGCGCTAGGCCGACGATCAGAAGTTTGACCGGCGGTTTGGCAGAGGTCGGGCAAAAGGTCGGAACCGGCGCGTTGTGCCAATCAGGGAAAGCGGTGCGGTTGGCTTCGCGAAATTCAACCAACCGGGGACACAGCGCGCAGTCCTTTTCCGGCGCGCAGTTTATGCTGGACAATTCCATGGCTGTTCGACCCATCGCAAAGGGTCAGGCGGTTTCGATGTAGGGGTCGTCGATGGGGACGTCGGGCGGCCCGTTTTTGTCGTCACGATGGCCGCCCAGCCTTTCGATACGGGGTTGAAGATCCTGCAATTCAATGAAGAAATCAGCCTGACGCCGTAATTCATCGGCGACCATGGGCGGTTGCGAACGAATGGTGCTGACCACGGTAATGCGAACGCCCTTGCGCTGCACCGCTTCGACCAGACGCCGGAAATCGCCGTCGCCCGAAAACAACACCCCGTGATCGATGTGCTCAGCCATCTCCATCACGTCAACGGCCAGCTCGATATCCATATTGCCCTTGATTTTGCGGCGACCCGTGGCGGCGTCGGTGAATTCCTTGGTCGGTTTTGTGACCATGGTGTAGCCGTTGTAGTCCAGCCAATCAACGAGCGGGCGAATCGGCGAATAGTCCTGGTCTTCAAGGAGGGCGGTGTAATAGAAAGCCCGGATCATCGTCCCTTCGGTAGCAAACAAATCCAGGAGCCGCCGATAGTCGATATCAAAGCCGAGAGCCCTTGCCGCCGCATAAAGGTTTGACCCGTCAATAAATATTCCCAAGCGTTCGTGCGGATAAAAATTCATCATAAATGTCCTTTTAATCAAAGGATTGTAAGCAATACTTAATTTTGGACGTTAATTTTTATTTGGTAATTTTTTATATCTTATCTGCATGATCGGTTTAACGTGTAATAGGTAGGCCGTGGCGGGGAACGTCGCAAGCGGGAATCTGTCTATAATGATCTTTATCGGTATCGGCTCCAATCTATCCAGCCCGCAAGGCGGAAGCCCGCGCGGGAATTGTCATTCGGCGGTCGAGGCGCTGAACGCCGCCGGTCTGGAAGTCTGCAGGTGTTCTCGCTGGTATCGTTCGGCACCGGTGCCGATGTCCGATCAGCCTTGGTACGTCAATGGCGTTGTCGCCGTCGAAGCCGAAGGCAAGCACCCCGTTCCCGTGATGGACCTGCTTCACCAGATCGAGCTTGAATTCGGACGGCTGCGTAAAACCAGGAATATGGCCCGCACGCTTGATCTGGATATTCTGGATTTTGACGGGCGCGTTGCCACGGGCGCCGACGGGGTTGTCCTTCCCCATCCGCGTATGCACGAGCGCGCTTTCGTCCTGTTTCCCCTGTTCGAAATTGCACCGGATTGGCGTCATCCGATATCGGCAGCGTCGATTTTCGATCTGATTGAGGGGCTTTCCGAGGACCAGTACGCTGAGCCAATTCCCTGAAAAACGTGTTATGTTTTTCAACGAATGTAAAGAGCGGCCTTGCCTAAGGCGAATCGGCGAAATATATATGGGCCGCGTTTCGAGATTAATATTCAAAGAATACGGAGTCCTGTTATATGGCGCGCGTTACCGTCGAAGACTGTGTGCTGAGAATTCCCAACCGGTTCAACCTGGTTATGCTTGCCGCCCAGCGGGCGCGCGACATTTCCTCTGGCGCGGTGTTGACCGTCGACCGCGACAACGACAAAAACCCTGTCGTGGCGTTGCGCGAGATCGCCGACGAAACCGTCGAGATTGACACGTTGGAAGGCTCCCTGGTTAAGGGGTTGCAGAAGTTCGTCGAAGCCGATGAGCCCGAGGAGGACGAAATGGACCTCGTGGCGATTCAGCAGGAGTTGGGTATTCCGGTCGCCGAAGGCGCGGTTGAGGCCGAGGTTGATGCTCAGGCCGCAGACATTGCGCCGGGGATGTCCGCTGAAATCGATGTAGGGATGGTATTCGCCGATTCGCAAGAAGCGATCGCCGATAGTTCGGATGACGCGAGCGAAGCCCAGCCTGAAGCCGAAGCCCAGCCCGAAACCGAAGAAGACGCCAAGACCGACGAGGTCTAAGCGTGTCGGCGCGCGGCTTGATATGGGCCAACGTGGGCCCTGACGCCGCGGCGGACGGGTTCTCGCGCACGGGAGCTGTGCGAGGCGCCGGATGATCCGCCAATTCGAACTTGTAGAGCGTGTCCTCGAATACGATCCCAATGCGGACGAGGATGCGCTTAACCGCGCCTACGTGTTTGCCATGAAGGTGCATGGTTCGCAAAGGCGCGCCTCGGGCGATCCGTACTTTTCCCACCCCAACGAGGTGGCCGGTATTCTCACGGAATACGGGCTGGACACGGCCTCGATTATCACGGCGCTTCTTCACGATACGGTCGAAGATACCGACGCGACGGCGGACGATCTGAAAAAGCATTTCGGTGACGAAGTGCTGCAGCTTGTTGACGGTGTCACCAAGCTGACCCGGATCGAATTGATGTCGGATCAGTCCAAACAGGCTGAAAACTTCCGAAAACTTGTGCTGGCCATGTCGAAGGACATTCGTGTCCTTCTGGTCAAGTTGGCCGACCGGCTGCACAACATGCGCACCCTGAATTACATCAAAAATCCGAACAAGCGCCAGCGGATAGCGCTTGAGACGATGGAAATTTACGCGCCGCTTGCTGAACGAATCGGCATGCACGCGATCAAGAACGAACTTGAGGAGCTGGCGTTCGCCGAATTGAACCCGGACGCGCGAAACTCGGTTCTTACCCGCCTAGAGTTCTTACGCAAGCAGAGCAACGAAAGCATTTCAGGAATTGTCGCTCAGCTTACCGATTTGATGAAAGGGTCGGGGTTCAAGGTGCGGATTGCCGGACGCGAGAAACAGCCGCACTCCATCTGGCGCAAGATGCAGCGCGAAAGCATCAATTTCGAACAGCTTTCCGACATCATGGCGTTTCGCCTGATCGTCCCGACGATTGATGACGTTTACCGCGCTTTGGGCGTTATTCACGCCGCTTATCCAGTGGTTCCCGGCCGTTTCAAGGACTACATCAGCACCCCCAAACCGAACGGATATCAATCGGTGCATACGGGGGTGTTTGGTCCGCGGGGTGAGCGCATCGAAATTCAGATCCGCACCGAGGAGATGCAGGACGTCGCTGAACGCGGCGTTGCCGCGCATTGGAGCTACAAACAGGACGCGGGCAGCACCGAAGGCCCGCAATACCGCTGGCTTCGCGAACTCCTGGAAATCCTCGATCAGGCCGCAGGACCGGAAGAGTTCCTCGAAAACACCAAGCTGGAAATGTTCCAGGATCAGGTGTTCTGCTTCACCCCCAAGGGATACCTCATTACGCTTCCCTTTGGGGCGACGCCGGTCGATTTCGCCTATGCTGTCCATTCCGAAGTCGGTGATACCTGCGTCGGGGCCAAGATCAATGGCCGCATTCGTCCGTTAAAGGTTGAACTGCGCAACGGCGATCAGGTCGAAATCCTGACGTCGAAGGCTCAGACGCCGTCTCCCGAATGGGAACGTTTTGTTGTAACCGGTCGGGCGCGGGCACGCATCCGCCGCTTCGTGCGCGCCAAGGAACGCGAACAATACGGCGAATTGGGCCGTTCCATCCTGACCAAGGCGTTCCGGGAGGCCGGGTACGAATACAGCGATAAAGCCGTTGAAGGGGTTCTCAAGAGCTTCAAGGCAAACACCGCTTACGATGTTTGCGCCGCCGTTGGTTCGGGCCATTTTACCGCGCGCGAGGTCGTGGAGACGGTCTATCCGGGGGTGAAGGCGAAGCGCCTCGGCCCGGAAAAGGTCGTGCCGATCGGTCGTGCGCGTGCGCGCTCCGGCAAGGAAAAGACGCCGACCGTCCCCATCGTCGGTTTGATCTCGGGGATGGCGGTGCATTTTGCGGGGTGCTGCCATCCGCTTCCCGGAGATCGCATTGTCGGGATCATTACGACCGGCAAGGGCGTTACCATCCACACCATTGATTGCCATGAACTGGAAGGCCTTAGCGACCAGCCCGAGAGATGGCTCGATGTGTCCTGGGAAATGGAAGGCGACGATGTGGATATCCACGTCGGGCGTCTCAATCTGGTTCTTTCCAACGAAGCTGGAAGCCTGGGTGCGATTTCCAATATCATCGCCAAGAATGATGGCAACATCAGCAACCTGAACATTACCAACCGCAACACGGACTTTTTCGAAATTCTCCTCGATATCGAGGTCAAGGACCTCAAGCACCTGACCAATATCATTGCCGCCTTGCGTGCCTCGAACGTGATCAACGAGGTCGAACGCGCACGCGGATGACGGACGGCTGTTTTTTCCCTAGCTCAGCCGATAGTTTGCCCTATATTCACGCCATGTTTTTGCGGCGAAAAAAAATCACACTAAAAGAGCGGGCACGCGAGTTCGTCTGGCCCCGGTCGGGTTGGTGGCGGACGTTCAGCTACCTGTTCCATCGGGTGGCACGGCTGCCGGGGTCGCCTTATTTTGTGGCCGCCGGTTTCGCATGCGGCGCGGCCCTTTCCTTCACGCCCTTCGTCGGTATGCATATTGCGCTGGCATGTCTTTTGGCCTGGGTCATCCGCGCCAGCTTGCTGTCCGCGGCCATTGGAACCATTGTCGGAAATCCCTGGACGTTTCCCTTCATTTGGATATGGATTTACGAGTCCGGTCGCTGGATGCTGAACGAAACCAGCGGGCAGGTCGCCAAAGAGCTGAACTTCTCTGAATTTTTCGGGGCTTTCACTGAAGCGTTCCTGCGTTTTGATCTGGTATACCTGTTTGATACGGCGTGGCCGGTTTTCTGGCCGATGGTCGTCGGCGGCATACCGACGGCGCTTGCCGTCTGGTTTGTCTTTTATTTTCCGTTGAAGCCGATCGTCGGCGCCTATCAAAAACGACGATGGAAAAAGCAGCAGGAGGCTCGCGATGAATAGTTCGCTGAGACTGGGCGTAAACATCGATCACGTGGCCACCATTCGCAACGCGCGTGGCGGCAGGTTTCCCGATCCATTGCGTGCGGCGCAGCTGGCGGTCGAGGCGGGAGCCGATGGAATAACCGCCCATTTACGCGAGGATCGCCGCCACATTTCCGACGAAGACATTACGAAATTGCGCGAAATGATTACGGTGCCGCTAAACCTTGAAATGGCGGCCACCGATGAAATGCTTGAGATCGCCCTGCGTCACAAGCCGCACGCCGCCTGTATCGTGCCGGAGAAGCGCGAGGAACGCACCACCGAAGGCGGTTTGGATGCGGCGGGCGGGCATAATCATCTGAAGCCGTTCGTCACCCGGCTTCGTGACGCCGGTATCCGGGTTTCCTTGTTCATTGAAGCCAACCCCGTTCAGCTGGATGCCGCCGTTTCCCTGGGCGCGCCGGTGGTTGAACTGCATACCGGGGCTTATTGTGACGCCGAAGGGGTTGCCCGCGAGCGCGAATTCGCCCGCATCCGTGAAGCTGCCGCGCATGCACAAAAGGTGGGTTTGGAATGCCACGCCGGGCATGGCCTCGATTTCGACACGGTGGGGCCGGTTGCGGCCATTCCCAACGTCGTTGAACTCAACATCGGACATTTTTTGGTTGGCGAGGCCATTTTCGTTGGATTGGCCGAGAGCATTCGCGGTATGCGCCGTCTTATGGATGAGGCCCGGAACGGCGCATGATTCTGGGACTTGGAACCGATCTTTGTGATATCCGGCGGATTGAACGCTCGCTCGCGCGTTTCGGCGAGCGCTTTACGGCGCGCGTCTATACAGATACCGAACGAAGGAAGGCGGCCCGCCGTCCCCGTCCCGCGTCCGTATTCGCGCAGTGCTTTGCGGCCAAGGAAGCCTGCACCAAAGCGCTGGGGACCGGCCTTCGCCGGGGTGTTTATCTTCGCGATATCGAGGTGTGCAACGAACAAAGTGGCAAGCCCTATTTGCGGCTCTCTGGCGGGGCGCTAAAACGGCTTGAAGAAATCACGCCACCGGGAATGTCGGCGCAGATAAATGTATCCTTGAGCGACGAATATCCGCTGGCCCATGGCATTGTCATTATTTCGGCGGTTGCCGGAGATGCGCCTTGACACGAACGGCCCGTGCGGCTTTCATCGGCGTGCCGGATCAAGTCGATTTGTGAAAATGTGTAAAAACAATTAGTTATACGGAAAACTTAATGGAAGAAAACATCCCAGACGCGACGGATAGCGGCACTTCCGGCGGATTTTTGGAGACGCTGCAAACCATCGGCTACGCCGTTCTTATTGCCCTCCTCATCCGAACTTTCGCTTACGAGCCGTTCAGCATTCCGTCGGGTTCCATGAAGCCGACCCTGCTGATCGGCGATTATTTATTCGTTTCCAAATTTTCATACGGCTACAGCCATCATTCACTGCCGTTCAGCCTGCCGCTGTTCTCGGGCCGGGTGATGGTCGACGAGCCTACGCGCGGCGACGTTGCAGTGTTCAAGTATCCAAGCGATACGACAAAAGACTACATCAAAAGGATTGTCGGATTGCCGGGCGACAAGATCCAGGTTGTCGGCGGCATTCTTCACATCAACGGACAAAAGGTAACGCGAGAGCGCACCAGCGATTTTATTGATCGCAACCCGAGCGGGAGTGTGCGACGCATTTCGCGCTATATCGAAACCCTGCCCAACGGTCGAAAGCACTTCATTCTCGAGGAAAACGGGGATCGCGGGCCGGCCGACAACACGCCGTTGTATGTGGTTCCGACGGACCATTATTTTGCCATGGGCGATAATCGGGACAATTCCAACGACAGCCGCTTTTCCGACGTGCGCTTCATTCCCCGCGAAAACCTGGTGGGCCGCGCCGAGTTCCTGTTCTTCTCCATCGACGGCACCGTGTGGAAGATCTGGTCGTGGTTCTCGACAGTTCGCTTCGGCCGTATGTTCAGCGGGATCGAGTAGCCGGGATGGGAGCCCCCCCCGATCAGTTGGAAGAAGTTCTAGGGTATCGTTTCGCCAAGCCGGAGTTTTTGGTCGAGGCGCTGACCCATTCCAGCCTTGCCAAAAACCATTCGCGCAGGCTCGTCTCCAACGAACGAATGGAATTTCTGGGTGACCGGGTTCTCGGTCTGGTCGTCGCCCGCTTGCTGTATGAGCGCTTTGCTCACGAAGACGAGGGCGCGCTGGCCCGCCGCCATGCGGAACTGGTGCGCAAGGAAACCCTTGCCCGGGTGGCCGACATCATCGGGCTGGCCCGGCATATCCGCATGTCGCGGGGCGAAGAAGATGCGGGCGGGCGCGAAAATCCGGCACTTCTGGCGGATGCCTGCGAGGCTGTAATCGCCGCCATGTTCCTGGACGGCGGTCTGGACGTGGCTGAAACGTTTATTCGCGGCCATTGGACGGCCTTGGCAGATGAAGACCTGACGCCGCCCAAAGATGCCAAAACTGCCTTGCAGGAATGGGCTCAGGCCCGATCCTTGCCGTTGCCGACCTATCGCGAGATCGGGCGCGAGGGACCCGCCCATGCGCCGATTTTCCGCATCGAGGCGGCCGTGCAGGGCCAAATGCCCGAATTCGGCAGCGCGCCGTCCAAGCGTGCCGCCGAACAAATGGCGGCACGAACGCTGATCGACCGGCTGGAGGCCACCCAAGGTGAATGAAATAGCCAACCGCTGTGGTTTTATTGCCGTTCTCGGCGCGCCCAACGTGGGCAAGTCGACCCTGATCAACAACGTCGTGGGAAGCAAGGTTTCCATCGTTTCGCCCAAGGTACAAACGACCCGCACGAGGGTGCTGGGCATTCATCTTCAGGGGGAAGCCCAAATCGTTTTCATCGACACGCCGGGCATATTCGAGCCTCGGCGGCGTCTTGACCGGGCCATGGTCGCGGCAGCCTGGGGTGGCGCCGATGGGGCTGATATCATTTTGCTGCTGGTCGATGCCGAACGGGGGATTGACCGCAATACCCGGAACATCGTGGAAAAGCTAAGGGCATCCGGTCGCAAGGCGTTGCTGGCCGTCAACAAGGTCGATCTGGTGCGCAAGTCCGATCTGTTGAAGCTGGCATCGGATTTGAACGAAACGGGCCTTTTCTCAGATACGTTCATGATCTCGGCGATTTCCGGGGACGGGGTGGATGATCTGGTAGAAACCCTCGCGTCACGGGTTCCGCAAGGCCCGTGGATGTTCCCCGAAGACCAGATTTCGGACATGCCGCAACGCCTGCTGGCCGCCGAGATTACCCGCGAGCAGCTGTATCTGCAGCTGCATCAGGAACTGCCGTATTCGACGACCGTTGAAACCGAAACCTGGGAGCAGGGCGACGACGGTTCCGTCCACATCAATCAGGTTATCTTCGTTCAACGCGAAAGCCAGCGCGCCATCATCCTGGGCAAGCGCGGACAGCGCATCAAATCCCTGGGCGCGGCGGCGCGGACCGAACTGAAGGAAATCCTGGACTGCAAGGTCCATCTGTTCCTGTTCGTCAAGGTCCGCGAATCGTGGGGCGACGATCCCGAGCGCTATCGCGACTGGGGTCTGGACTTCAACGCTTAATCCGCAACGCGAACTAGTGCTTGAAGAACTTCCGCGTTCCCCGCGCGCTGACGGCCTTTCCGATACGGTCCAGCGCCAGCACGTACGCCGCCGTTCGCATATCGACGGCCTTATCCTGCTTGATGCGCCAGATTTTTTCCGATTCCGGTTCGATGAACTGGCGCAAGCGTTCCTGGACCTCGTCCTCACCCCAGTAGTAACCGGCCCGGTTCTGTGCCCACTCGAAATACGAGACGGTGACCCCGCCTGCGTTGGCCAGAATATCCGGTATAGCGACCACCCCGCGTTTCGACAGAATTTTGTCGGCCAGCGGCGTGGTTGGCCCGTTGGCCAGTTCCAGAATGTAGCGGGCCTGAATCTGGGCCGCGTTTTCGTCGACGATCTGGTTTTCCAGCGCGCCCGGAACCAACACGTCGCAGTCGGTTACCAATAGCTCTTCGTTGGTCATTTCTTGCGCTTTTCCAAACGTTGGAGCGCCGGCGACCTTGCCGGTTTTTTCCTTGTGTTCGAGGATTTTGTGCGGGTCCATTCCGTCGGCGTCGTAAAGGGCGGAAGTGGAATCGGAAACGCCGACGATCTTGTAGCCGTCGTCGAACAGCGGCAAGGCGCAATGGATCGATGCGTTGCCGAATCCCTGGAAGACAACCCGTGATTTCTTAGGCGACAGCCCGAACGTTTTTTCAAGATGACGCAGAATGTAATAGCCGCCCCGGCCCGTGGCCGATTCGCGGCCCAGAGATCCACCCAAAACGATTGGTTTGCCGGTGATGACGGCCGGTGAAGGATGGCCGACGATGGTCGAGTATTCGTGCGCCATCCAGCCCATGATCATCGCGTTGGTATAGACATCGGGCGCCGGGATATCGCGATCGGGGCCGAGGACCCCGGCGAAGGCCCGCACATAGGCGCGGCTCAGGCGTTCAAGTTCGCCGTGCGACAATTTGTGGGGGTCCACCGCAACCCCACCCTTGGCCCCGCCAAACGGCAGGTTGACCACGGCCGATTTGAAGGTCATCCAGAAGGCCAGTGCCACGACCTCATCCATGTTCACCTTGGGATGATAGCGGATGCCGCCCTTGGTGGGCCCGCGCGTGTCGTCATAGCGGCATCGCCATGCCTTGAAGGATTTGAGCGAACCGTCGTCCATGCGAACGTTCAGGCTGGCGACGGTGGTTTCCTGTGGATGGCTGAGCTTGACCATGACGTCTGGGTCAACCTGAATATGCTTGGCGGCCTCTTTCAGACGTTTTCGGGCCTTGGAGAAGAGCGTCGATGGCATGACATTTCCTCCTTGTCGACGACCGGCCCTCCTTGTCGACGAGCGGTAATGGCCGGTCTTCGGCGTTTCCTGATTTTTTGGAAAAATGGTCGAGAAACGGCTTGCCCGTTGTGATCGGACTGGATGGTTCGGGATCCGCTGCGCTGATAAACACCACGGCGTCCATCCTTGACTTGTACCCTTGAATAAAACTCTTTTTTCGCGACGATTCCAAGATATTTCATTGGGTGTCACTTCGGGTAGACTGGGCCTTATGGAGTGGGTTGATCAGGGCATCGTTCTTTCATCGCGGCGGCACGGGGAATCGTCCGCCATCGTTACCTTGCTGACGCGGCGGTATGGACGCCACGCCGGGCTGGTGCGCGGTGGCTCGGGCAAGCGCCTGCGCGGGATACTGCAACCGGGAAACACCGTTCAGGCGCGCTGGCGGGCCCGGCTGCCCGAACATCTGGGCTCCATGACGTGCGAGCTGAGCCATTCTTTTGCCGCCTCCGTCATGGATGACGCCGACCGTCTGGCGGCCCTGAGTTCGGCCTGTGCGCTTGCCGAGGCCGCCTTGCCCGAACGCGAGGTGCACGAGGCCGTATTCGACGGGCTGCTCATTCTGCTGGGCGCCATCGAGAACGACACCTGGCCCACCGTTTATGTGCATTGGGAGATCGGGCTGCTGGGTGAACTTGGTTTCGGTCTCGATCTGTCCGAATGCGCGGCCACCGGGCGCAACGACCAGTTGGCCTACGTCTCGCCGAAATCGGGCCGCGCCGTGTCGTTGGCGGCGGGCGAGGCCTACAAAACCAAGCTGTTGCCGCTTCCCGCCTTTCTGGTTTCACCGGACGGGAAGGGCGATCTCGGCGAAGTCGCTGATGGCTTGCGCCTGAGCGGATATTTCCTTGAACGCCATGTGCTGGCTCACCACGATCAAGGACTACCGGCGGCGCGCCGCCGTCTGGCAGCCCGATTGAACAAACGGACGCAGAAGGAATAATCGCGATGGAAACCATGGCCCTTCCCGTAACCGCGCTTTACGCAGGCCTGCTCGGCTTGTTTTCCCTGTTTCTGGGCATCCGCATCACCGTTATGCGGGCGCGCACCAAGGTCGTTTTGGGCGATGGCGGAAACGACGAATTGGCTACCGCCATGCGCGTGTTCGGCAATTTCATGGAATACGTGCCGCTCGCCCTGATCCTGCTGGCCCTGGCGGAAATCAACGGCGCGTCCTCGGCGATGACCCATTGGCTGGGCGGCGCGCTGGTCGTTGGCCGTGTGCTGCACCTGATCGGTTTGGATAGCACCCGCCCGATTACCTTCGGCCGCGTCGCCGGAATGACCATCACCTGGGGCGTGATCCTCATCTCCTCGGGACTGGGCCTGTCCCGCCTGATCTGAACTCCGGCGTCGGGCGTCGCTTATGCCAACCTGACTCCCGGAGTGAAGCGCAGCGAAACGACGAATGACCAAGCGGGAGTGCAGCGAAGTGTGGCGCTTGAACACAATCAACCAAAAATGACGATTTTTCCGCCACCGGTAATTTCGCCAAAATCTCCGCAACCCATTGGCATTACGGTGACGGTTTACGTTTTTCCGCAAATTCTACCTTAAAATCAAATGGTTCAAAGGGCTTCAGCCTTTTGCGGGTCTGGGCGGAGCCCGGTCTTTTTTTGTGAATAGCGTTCAGGCGGCACGCAGCCTGCACTCCCGCTTGGTCGTTAGTCGTCGCGCTGCCTGCGCTCCTCCGGGCTTGTGATCGGGGGGCGTGGTTTGGGGCCGCTTGTGTGCTGTAAAAACGCGTTCACGCGCCACGCAGGCTGGGCTCTTTGCTCCCGTTTATTGAGGGTATACAGTGGGCCGTTGGCGTCATCGATGTCGGTGGCGCCGTGTTGCATTTGGAAGGAAATTACTATGAGCGACATTAAGCGCATCGGTACCTGGGAACGCATGAGCCGGGCGGTGGTGCATGGGGGAACGGCGTATCTGGCGGGGCAGACGGGCGATGCGGATGCCGCGTTTGACGAGCAGACTCGTCAGACGCTGGCGAAGGTCGATGAGATTTTGGCCGAGGTGGGGTCGGACAAGACGAAGCTATTGCAGGCCGTTATCTGGCTGGACGACATGCGCAATTTCGATGCGTTCAATCCCATTTGGGACGCCTGGGTGCCCGAGGGCTGCGCGCCCGCGCGTGCCTGCGGCGAGGTGCGCATGGCCAAGGCCGGTATTGCGGTCGAGGTGACGGTGGTCGCGGCGGCTGGATGAGCCATCCGAGCATCCTTTACGAGTCTCATATGCACACGCCGTTGTGCGGCCATGCGGTTGGCGAGCCCGAGGAGTATGCACGGGTCGCCGCCGCAAAGGGGCTGTCGGGGATCATCGTAACGTGTCACAACCCGCTGCCGGGGCCGCCCGATCCCGGTATTCGCATGGGGGTCGAGCGGTTCGATGAGTACTGCAAACTGGTCGAGCGCGCCCGCGCGGGACTGGTAGGCATCGCCGACGTAAGGCTGGGGATGGAGTGCGACTTCTATCCCGGCCTTGAGGAATGGCTTGAAAAACAGGTGGGGTGGGCGGATTTCGACTACGTGCTGGGCTCGGTTCACCCGCACCTGCCACAGTACGAACGCCTGTTTCGGACACGCGACACGGTGGCGTATCAACGCACGTACTTTGAGCACCTGGCGCAGTCGGCCGAGAGCGGTTTCTTCGATGCGCTGGGGCATCCCGACCTGATTAAAATCGTCGAACCATCGCAGTGGCGGCCCGAGCGCATCGCGGCGGAGATCGATCAGGCGCTGGATCGCATCGCGCTTACCGGGGTTGCCATGGAGTTGAATACGTCGGGGCTGCCAAGGACGGTCGGCGACGTGTACCCGCACCAATCCATGCTGGCGGCCATGAAGAAGCGAGGCATTCCGGTCGTCATCGGGGCTGACGCCCACGTACCGGAAAGGGTGGCGGACGGGTACGATATCGCCTTCAAGCGCCTCACCCAAGCGGGCTACACCGAAGTCAGCTATTTTCTGGAACGCAAACGGATCGACGTCCCGATTGCGGCGGCCCAGCAGCAGGTGATATGAGGATCAGAGAAGACCGTATTTCTTCTTGAGAGTTTCGAATTGGGGGGATTTCCGGAAATCGCCGATGGCGTCCCAGACCCGTTCGGTCAGTTCCGGCTGACTGTCGGCAAACGCTTTGGAAAACATCAGAAAATAGGGCTGTGTGCGGATCGGCGGCGAGAGTTTTTGTACTATTTCCAGCCATTCCGGGTGGGCCGACAGGTTCGGATCGACAACTCCTTCCAGGTCGACATAGGCGCAAATTCGTCCGCCAACCAGTTTTCGCAGGTTGACGGCCGAACTGATCGCATCGTCCACCTTGTGGCCGGCATTCTTCAATATGTCGAACATTGCCGCACCGCGCATGACGCCGATGGGGCGTCTGGCGTTACCAATAACTTTGCCGTCCCAGGAAACGCCGTATTTTTTCGTCGTGTAGATATGATACGAAAAGTCGGCGATCTTTCGTGTTTCGTCCGGCATTCCGTTCTTCACGGGATAGGCGCCGAATGTCGTGCGCTCCGTTTTGAAGCTTGAATGGAAAACGGCATCCGCCTGGCCAGCTTCGACCATGAAGAGCGCGCGCCGCCACGGAACGCGCTTAAACTCAAACTCAATTCCGATTTGCCGGGAGACTTCGTGCAGAAGATCGATGGTCAGTCCCGGGCGTTCGGCATCGATCTTGGTTCCTTTTCCCGTGATGAAGGGATGATTCGGTTCGGTATTGTAGACGACCCGAATTTTTGCCTTGGCGTCGGCGCTGGGTCCGGCGAACAACACCGCCAACCCGATCACTAGCGCCGCAATTGGATGGAATTTCCGTAAAGACTTCATGTGAAGGATTCATTAGCAGCAGCGGATGTTTGTCAATTCATTTTGCGGAAAAACGGCGGATCGGCACTTAAAGAAGCCCGTATTTTTTCCTGAGGTCCTCGAAGGCAGGCGATCGGCGGAATTCGCCGATGGCGTCCCAAATCTGTTCGGTTCGGACGGGCCATTTTTTGACGAAGGTTTTGGTGAATAGCAAGAAGTAGGGCTTCGTGCGTATTGCCGGCGAGAGCTTGCGAATTCCGCTGCCCAGTGAAGGATTGGACGTCAGAAAGGGGTCAATGACGAAATCCAGGTCAACCAAAGCGCAAATTCGCCCTTGCAGAAGTTTGCGCAGGTTGATCCGCGAGGTTTCCTCCTCGTTTACTTGGTGACCGGTGTTTTTCAGTTGTTCTATGATCGCGGAAAGCCGCATTGCGCCGATCGGGCAATCTGCGTTTTTGATTTGATTGCCATCCAAGGAAATGCCGGAGTCTTTTGTCGTGTAGGCGTAGTACGAGTATTCGGCGATCTTTCGGCTGTCGTCCGGCTTTCCATCCTTCATCGGATAGACGCCCAATGCCGTGCGTTCCTTTTTGAAACTTGCGGGGAATAAGGCGTCAGCTTGATCTATTTCCAACATTTTCACGGCGCGCCGCCAGGGAACGCGCCGAATTTCCAGCTCAACTCCAACCCGTTGTGT
>JABGRG010000073.1 GCA_018648445.1 Rhodospirillales bacterium
CCGATGGTCATTGAGGGTGGATTTAAACTGGCGCCCTGGCCTGAATGGCGAGCCCGCTGGGTGACGTTGCTACGCAGCAGCGGCATCGGCGCATTTATCGGCATCCTGCCGGGCACCGGCGCGACTGCCGCGGCCTTCATCGCCTATGCTGACGCCAAGCGCCGATCGCCGCGGAGCGCGAATTTCGGCCATGGCGAACCCGAGGGTGTGGTGGCGTCCGAAACGGCCAACAACGCCGTCAGCGGGGGTGCCATGATTCCGATGCTGGCGCTGGGCATTCCCGGCGATGGGGTGACCGCCATCATGATGGGAGCCCTGACCGTCCATGGTATTATTCCCGGCGTCTTCCTTTTTCGTGACCAGCCGGATCTCGTGACCAGCCTTTTCGTCCTTTTCTTCCTGGCCAATATTATGATCCTGGTTGTCGGAGCCGCAGGAGCCGGGCTTTACGCCAAATTGCTGCAGGCACCGATTTCGCTGTTGATGCCGGCCGTGGTGGCGCTGTCCTTCGTCGGCGCCTTCGCGATGCGAACCAATCCGTTCGACTTCGCCGTCTCCATCGTCGCCGGGGTCGTGGGCTTCCTGCTGCGCCTCAACGGGTTTCCGCTGGCACCCATCATCATCGGATTCATCCTGGGCACCCCGCTGGAACGGTCCGTGCGGCAGGGGCTGATCATGACAGACCAGAGCTTCCTAGCCTTCTTCAACAGCCCCATCGCGGCCTTCTTGTTTGCGCTGACCGCCCTGGTGCTGCTCCAACCTCTGGTCAAATTAGCGATTCGCGCCCTGAGGGGCACGTCAAACGGAGCATAACCAGCCATGCCACGCCGACCGAATATCCTGCTGATCACCGCCGACCAATGGCCCGGATATCTGTTGGGCACGGCCGGGCATCCGGTGATCGACACACCGACCATCGACACCCTGGCCGCCGCCGGCACGCGCTACACGGCAACCTACAGTGAATGTCCGATCTGCATTCCGGCGCGGCGCACCCTGATGACCGGAACGACACCGCGCACCCACGGCGACCGGGTCTTCAAGACCCAGGAGCACATGCCGGACATCCCGTCCCTCGGCCAGACCTTCCGCGATCACGGCTATCAGGCGACCTCGGTCGGCAAGCTGCATGTCTATCCACAGCGTGACCGCATCGGCTTTGACGACACGATCATCGCCGAGGAAGGCCGCCCGCAGCTCGGTGCCGTCGACGACTACGACATGTTCCTGGCCGAACAGGGATTGGCCGGCCAGCAGTTCATGCACGGCATGAGCAATAATGATTACGCTTGGCGCGAATGGCATCTGTCGGAATACGCCCATGTGACCAACTGGACGGCGCGCGAGATGTGCAACGCGATCAAGCGCCGCGACCCCACGCGGCCGGCCCTTTGGAACCTGTCCTTCACCCACCCTCATCCGCCGCTGGTGCCCCTGCGCTCATATTTGGACCGCTACGACCGCGCCGACATCGATGATCCGGTCACCGGCGACTGGGCCGGGGCCTTCGACGACTTGCCCCATGCCTTGCAACTGGTGCAGCTCTACTGGTCGCGCCGGACGCCGAAGCAGATGACCGAGATGCGCCGCGCTTTCTATGCGCTGTGCACCCATATCGATCACCAGATCCGCACCGTCATCGGAACTCTGCGCGAAGAAAACCTGCTAGACGACACGGCGATCCTGTTCACCGCCGACCACGGCGACATGCTGGGGAGTCACGGACTGTTTGCCAAACGACTGTTTTTAGAGCCCTCGGCTTGCGTACCGACCTTCCTGGTCTTGCCCAAGGGTGATGCAACCGCGAGCCGCGGCCAAACTCGCGACGACCTGTTCGGCCTGGCCGACGTCATGCCGACGCTGCTGGAGGTCGCCGGCATTACGGTGCCCGATACCTGCGACGGCATCTCCATGCTCGGGAGCGAGGGGCGCCCCTTCTTCTATGGCGAGTGCATGGAGGACGGCAAGGCGACGCGCATGGTGCGCGAGGGATCGTTCAAGCTCATTTGGTATCCGGCCGGCAACCGTTTCCAGATGTTCGATTTGGCCGACGATCCGAAGGAATGCCGGAACCTGGCCGAGAACCCGGCTCACGCCGAGACCCGGACGAGGCTGGAAAAAACCCTCGTCTCACAGCTTTACGGTGTCGACCTCGACTGGGTCGAGGACGGCCGATTGAAGGGCTTCGAAGCCCCCGCTCTGCCGCAATTGGACGATCGCGGCCTTTCGGGACAACGCGGCCTGCACTACCCCACCCCGCCCTTTGATGCCAAGGGGCAAGTGGTGGGCACGATCTAAGACGCAACAGGGAACCGCATAGACCAAAAGGAGACTGACCATGATAAAACGCTTCTTCGGTGCCGCCATTGCGGCCACCGTCATCGCCCTTCCGGCGATGGCCGAATATCCGGAAAAGGACATCAAGCTGATCGTGCCGTATGGCGCCGGCGGCGGAACGGACACGGCGGCGCGCCTGGTCCAACCTTATCTGGAAAAAATACTGGGCGCCAACCTGATCATTACCAACATGCCCGGTGCCGGTGGCACCATCGGCGCCACCAAGTTCGCGCAAAGCAAAGCGGACGGCTACACCCTGGCCTTCTTGCCGGTTGGCACCGCCGCATATCAGCCGAACCTTCGCAAGGTGGGTTACGACCAAAACAGCTTCGCCCCCATCTGCATGACCATCGAGGAACCGGTCACGGTATCGGTCGCGCCGGAATCGCCCATTGGTTCGCTGGACGCCCTGATCGCAAAAGCCAAGAAGAATACCCTGATGGCCGGAAACGGTGGACCGGGCACCGTTCCGCACATCGGAGCCGTCTTGCTGGAGCAAGGCTACGGCTTAAAGTTCAAGCATGTGCCGCTCGAAAACAGCGCCAAAACCTCGCGCGGAGTTCTCGGCGGTCAGGTCGACCTGGCGGCCGATATGATCGGCATGCACATGAAGTTCGGCCTCAAGCCCCTGGCCGTTATGGCCGAAAAGCGCTCAGATAAGATACCCGACGTGCCGACGATCGATGAGGTGGGCGGCCCGCCGCTCCGTCTGTCCATTTGGTTCGGCCTATTCGCGCCGGCCAGCACACCTCAGGCGATCGTCGATAAGCTGTCGAAATCCTGCTCGGAGGCCACCGGCATTAGCGCCTACGGGGAAGGAGTCAAGAAGGCGAACTTAACGCCGCAATTCAGGGATTCGGCCGCATTCGGTGCATTCTACAAGAAGGAGTTCGAACGCTTCGCCGCCTTGTTCAAAGAAATCGGCATCAAGAAGAAATAGAAGCTTCCGTCTCAACCTCCAACGTGACCTGCCGCGCCTCCGGGCGCGGCTTTCTTCTGCTTATGGCTATCAGCCGAAGTCCGTACCCAAGCCAAATGACGGCCGCTTTGAGATACTAAGCAGACCTTCTGGGGGGGGCCTTTTCGAAAACCGAAGGAGCCACCTCGGCGTGATTTGACTCGGGTCTCGAAAGGAAATCTTTCGACGTCTTTAGGGGGCTGGAACAATAAAAGGTCGAGGGCATAAGGTGTCTCTTGCCTATGGAATCAGTGTGGAGGATAGTGTGGAGACTCGTCGTCAAAAATACCGCTTTAACTAGGAGTCTCCGCAACAAAAAACCCCGGATTTCCGCCATTCTGCGCACCGCCAACCGCATCATCAACGAGGTGCGCGGCATCAACCGCGTCGTCTACGACGTGACCTCCAAGCCGCCGGGAACCATTGAGTGGGAGTGAGTTGGCGGCAGCCAGCCTGAGGCGGAACGGATCCTTCGCCAAAAATTCCATGACTGTCCGTCGTCGAACGATTTGGCCGTTCGACGCAGTATCGGAAGGCATTAAAGCAGGCCGATCGTGTCGTCATATTTGCATCTTTGAGCCAAACCATTCATCATCTAGGAAAATCGCGCCTATGCGCGGGATATTTGTGTAATTCGTTTTAGTGTTTTGTGGTCAGCAATTACGTTGGTGTTGACCGCTAAATATTTAGAGGCAAGGTATGGCGGCAAAGAATGATGCCGGTCCAGTAACCGCCCTTCGTGAGCGGTTTGCGAGCCGCACCGATAGCGAACATGAACAGGCCATAATTCGTGTCGTTATCGTTGGCTTGCTGCTTCTCTATTTCAAAATTCTCAATGGGCTCGAAAATTCCTTAACCGACGAAGCTTCCGCCGGGCTGTTGGCGACCGCTGTCATCTATCTCATCCTTTCGGTGATCAATGTCGTTCTGATAGCGGTGTGGCCACAGAAATCTCCTGTCCGGCGCATTGTTGCTATGGCAATGGATTTTGCGGCGATGCTATCGGTGCTGAGGCTTGGTGGCGGATACACGGCCCCGCTATATCCGATTTACCTTTGGGTCGCGCTCGGTTTCGGCTTTCGTTACGGCCTCACTTATCTCGGCATCGCTATGGCAGTGTCGTCGGCCAGTTTCCTGGCCGTGCTGACCACCACTCCGTGGTGGTCAGACAAAATGCCGCTGGGCTTCGGCCTTTTGGCGGCGTTGATCGTTCTTCCGGCTTATTCGGGCACCCTGATAAAAAAACTGACAGTAGCGAAGGCTCAGGCCGAGGAAGCAAACCAGGCGAAGAACCGTTTTCTTGCCCGTATGAGCCACGAGTTGCGTACGCCACTCAATGCAATCATTGGCATGAGCGACCTTTTGCGCGGCACCCAACAGGACCGTGATCAGCGGGAGATGGTCCGGACCATCAAAACTTCAGGCCATACACTGCTTTCATTGATCGAGGGCATTCTCGATTTCTCGAAGATTGAAGCCAACAAGATTGTCGTGGCGACCGACAATTTCGACCTTCACGCGGCAATTGTCGACCTCATATCGATCCTTCACGTCCAGGCGGACCGCAAGCAACTCGCCCTTTGTATCGACGTATCGCCACAGGTTCCCTACACCTTTCGTGGCGACTGGCCCCACCTTCAGCAAATTCTCACCAACCTCCTCAGCAACGCGATCAAGTTTACCGAAAAAGGCCATGTATCGTTGCGGGTCTTGCCGGTTCAACCCGTGGATGGCGACCAAGTAGATATCCGATTTGAAGTCATCGATACCGGAATCGGAATAGATCCGAAGGATATCAATTCCGTCTTTGATAGCTTCGCCCAGGTGGACGAGGGCGTAAACCGTCGCAATGACGGGGTCGGACTTGGCTTGGCAATATCCAAGCACCTGGCCGAGTTGCTGGGGGGGCGTATTGGCGTTTCCAGCACGTTGGACCGGGGAAGTACATTCTGGCTGGAAGTTCCGCTGGAAAGGCAATCCCAGCTCGTTGTTACTGATGCATTGCCGGATGCGGCGGTTCTCGTTATCTCCCGGGATGCTTCTCTCGTCGATGGATTCAGGCATACGCTTGCATCCCGGCAAATAGATGTCATCGGCGTACAGTCCCCCCATGAAGCTCACCATGCAGTTGTGAGCGGCGTCCGCGGGATGCCGTGTCTGATAATTATTATCGACAGCAGGGAGACGGACTGGCGAGTTTCCGATATTGTCAAAAGCCTCAAAACTGTTCATTCCAGTTCCACTTTGGCGTTCCTTCAAATCCACGACCCGTTCCTTGGATCTTCTGTGGATGACTCCGTCCTGTCTTCGATTGAGCTTCCTCTCGACTCGTTGTCACTTTCCAATGCTGTCCATTTGGCGGGCGCACATCTTTTGGCCCGTTCGGGAGAGGAAACCGACGAACGCGACGATGTTGTTGCTGCCATTGGTCAGCGTTCGTTGTCGATCCTCGTCGCTGAGGACAATGCGGTGAACCGAATGGTAACCGAAAAAATCCTGACCACTGCCGGACACTCGGTGACGCTGGTGACGAACGGTGATGAGGCGCTTGATGCCCTTGATGCCTCACCCTTCGATGCGGCTGTCCTCGATATTAATATGCCAGGAACGGGTGGACTGGATGTCGTGAAACTTTATCGGTTGGCTAATATGTATGAGCGGCGAATGCCGATTATAGGTCTCAGTGCTGATGCAACGGACGAAACCCGCCGTGCAAGCGAGGAGGCCGGGATGGACAAATACCTGACCAAACCAGTAAGGCCAAAACAACTGATTGAGGAGATCGAAAAACTTGTCGGCGCACCGGAATCGGCGTCGTCGCCAGGTGTGACTTTGTCGGGACAGGCGCAATCAGCCGTTACCGAAATTGTTTCCCATCCGCGTTTCAAGGGAGAGGCCGCGTCGGCTATTGATTGGCCGGTTCTTCATGACCTTGAAAACCTTGGGCCAAACGAAGATTTCTTCACAGAAATTGTCAGGGAATACCTCTCTGATGCAGACCGCTTGATCCTGTCCATGACGGAAGCGGCAGTTGCTGGGGATACTCGAAAATTTCGCGAGGAATGCCATGCTTTGCGAAGCAGCTCGGCCAATGTCGGGGCCAAATTGCTTTATCAGCAGTGCCAAAATCTTAGCGGCATCGGGGGCGACGAACTCATTCGAAATGGGAATGCGCACATGGCCGGCATTGTCGAAGAACTTGGTTATTACCGGCGCGCAATTCGCCGATACCTCACTGAACGTAACGGTCAAATTGAACGTTTGTGACACGGGAATTCCGGAAAATACTGGCATTGCCCGATGACCCGTCCCACCGACTGGACGGGCCACGCATATACGAACACCGTTAGAGGTATCCATCGGGCATCCACCATATTCAATTACGAATCCCCACGGTTAAAGAATTCGCTGCTATCCAGGTTCCGTTTCTCGTTCAAGGCTCGCGCCTACCGTTGGGCGCGTGCATGCCGCCGGTTTTGTGCTGAAGCCAACCGTTCCATCTTCCGCAAGTCGTTGGGGGCCAGCGTAAGTGCCGCTTCAACCCAAAGATCCGTTATTTCGATCAATTCCTCGCGGGAAAGCGGATTGACGATGTGCCTGGATTGGAAAATTGCGCGGCGCGACGCGAAGGAAGCGGAATGATCGTCGAAATATTTGTAGACCTCCTCGGTTCCCCTTCCGGCCTCGGCAATGCGGTCGACAACTCCCATTTCATGCAGTTCCGGCGCTGAGTAAATTCGACCGCTAAGCATCAATTTTTCAGCAGTCGAAGCGTTGATGCGACGGGCCAGAAAACTGTATGCACCCATCCCCGGGAACAGGTTGAACAGGATTTCGGGCAAGGCGAATTTTGCCGTTTCTTCGGCAATGATAACGTCGTCGGCCAATGCCGCTTCAAAACCACCGCCAAGGGCGTCACCTTGAACAAGCGAGATGGTCTGAATGGGCAATCCTTTGTTGGTGGCCCGCAAATACTGAACGTCGACACAGGCGTGTGCGTAGCGGCGCAATCCTTCGCGGTCACGACTACGGATCGATTCAACGAAAAGCGGCAGATCGCCGCCCAAATTGAACACCCCCGGAAGGCTTGATGCCAGAACGAGGTATTGAACAGGGGGGTCAATCTGCGAATAGGGGTCCCGGTAGGCCTCTTCCACCGTTTCGATGACCTGCTTGACCTCGTTCAAAAGTTCAAGGGTCACACTGGGACGCCGCCGAAACTTCATAAATTGCCAAATGGCCTTTTCCTTGGCGTCGTATTTGACATCTATTTCGCTGAATTTGGCTTCGCTCGCCCATTGGTTCAGGTCGAGGGGGGGCGAAGGTTCCAGGCGCGGATCCATCTTAAGTCCACCCCTGGACGGTGACGTCGGCACTTCGTGAAAGTGGGGGGATGTCCGATCGGTGGCGCGGTGGTCATTTCCCTTATGATTGAGGGTGGATAGCGTCGATTTCGACATTTCTTCCTCCAAAGCAAAATACGTTGTCCCGCTCCCGTGTTTTGTCGGCGAATAAACACTGGGCGAACGGGAAATTAAGCCGTCTCTTTTCCGGTTGCTTCGATCGCGTCTGCGCAATCGTTCTTCACAACCGGCAAAAGAGTAACGTCAAATGAACAAACTGGCGAGGTTGTTTGAGAGGCGGAATATCCGAATGCATAGGATTGGGAAGCGAAGATGTTGGTTTGCATCAAATCGGCGAAATCGGGGAAAAAGAAATGTGCGTTTATATCGACGCTTATTTCGCGATGCGGCTACCGATTTGTCTTCTTATTAACACTACCAGTTCATTATAATTGCCGCGTGGAAAGCAGAAGACGAACCTTCGGAAGGAAAGAGTTTTTCTGATGTCCTCTATTGTTGTGGTTGATGATCGGGTCACGAACCGAAATATCCTGGCGCAACTCGCCCGTTCGCTCGGCGCCGACGCGCAGGTTCATGCCTTTGAAAATCCGCAATCCGCGTTGGACTGGATGATGGATAAAAAGGTCGACTTGGTCGTCACCGATTTTCAAATGCCGGGAATGAACGGTGCGGAATTTGTTCGCGAGTGCCGCCGAAAGATCTTGTGCTTTGACGTTCCGATCATCGTCATCACCGCCTATGAAGATCGCGATTACCGCTACAAGGCACTGGAAGCCGGTGCGACGGACTTTCTTCTCAGCCCCATCGACCATCATGAATTCCGGACCCGAGCCAACAACCTGCTGACAATGTGGCGGCAGAAGCAAATCATACAAAATCGGGCGGTTTCGCTTGAACACGAATTGAAAGAGACAATTCTTCAACGCGCCAAGGATTTGCGCCGTAGCGAGGAAAAGCTCAGTGACGTAATCGATACGGTTCCAGCGTTGGTCAGTGCCAGCGATGCACTCGGACGCTACGTCTTTTTGAATAGCTTTCACCAAACCTATTTTGACTTCGAACCGCAAAAGGCCATTGGCCGTTCGAAAAGCGACCTATTCGGCGAGGAATACGGTAACCGTCACCGCGAACTCGACCAACAGGTATTCCGGACCAGTGAAATGTTGGTAGGGGTTGAAGACCAACTTGTAGATCGGTCGGGAAGCGAACGTATTTTTCTAACCACCAAGGCCCCGTTACGCGGGGATTCGGATACCGACGACATGGTTGTCACGGTATCGCTGGATATTACCGAGCGCATGAGCGCTGAGGACGATGTGCGCAAGCTTTCCTTAGCGGTTGAACAAAGCCCGGCTTCAGTAATGATCACCGACCCGACAGGAGTTATCGAATATGTGAATCCGAAATTTGTCGATGTGACCGGCTATTCGGCCGAAGAGGTTATGGGGAAATCGCCGCAAATTTTGAATTCCGGGTATACGCCGCCGGAATATTACCGAGAGCTATGGGAAACGGTATTGGCCGGTCGCGAGTGGCGTGGCGAGTTCCACAACAAAAAAAAGAACGGCGAGAATTTTTGGGAATACGCCTCGGTTTCACCGATCAAGGATCATAACGGCGAGATAACCCATTTGCTGGCCGTCAAAGAGGACATTACCGTCCGCAAACAACATGAGGAACAGCTGCTTCAGCAGATGAACTATGACAATGTCACCGACCTGCCGAATCGCGTGCTTGGGCTGGACCGACTGACGCAGGCATTGGCGCGTTCGCATCGCAATAACACCACCGTAGCACTGCTGTTCATCGATCTTGACCGGTTCAAGAACGTCAATGATACCCTCGGGCATTCCGCAGGCGACCGATTGCTGAAGGAAGCGGGACTTCGTTTGTGCGAGTGTATTCGCGGGGGAGATACGGTTGCCCGATTGGGTGGTGACGAGTTCACGATCATTCTGCCGGATCTGCAGTCTCCCAATAACGCGGAGCATGTGGCGGAAAAAGTCCACAGTGCTTTCACTCAACCGTTTTTTATCGAGGGACAGGAACTATTCGTTACGGCCAGCATTGGGATTACGGTCTACCCGATGGATGCCGATGCCCCCCATGCCCTGATGCAAAATGCCGATGCTGCGATGTATCAGGCGAAGGAATTGGGGAAAAATCAGACGCGGTTTTTTACCCGCGAATTAAACGAGCAGGCATTGGAACGCGTGAAGATCGAGAACCATCTGCGGCGTGCGATCGAGCGGGACGAATTTTCTTTGCATTATCAGCCGATTGCCGAATTGAGGTCGGGCAGGCTGGTTGGAGCGGAAGCCTTATTGCGGTGGCACAACGACGAGCTGGGTAATGTCCCGCCGTCCCTGTTCATTCCGCAGGCCGAAGATGCAGGCTTGATTTCTTCGATCGGAGAGTGGGTGCTCGAGGATGTTTGCCGGCAGCATGCCAAATGGAGGGATAAAAGTGGGCCGCCAATTCGCATATCGGTAAATGTATCCAGCCGTCAATTCCGGGAAGGTGCGCTGGTCGATACGATAAAACGCGCCAGCCGTGAACATGGCGTGCCATGGGAAAATCTTGAACTGGAAATAACCGAAGGTTTGTTGATGGACGATCTGCCTGAATCAAAAGTAACTTTCCGCGAATTGAACGCGATGGGGATGCGTTTTTCGTTGGATGATTTCGGGACCGGGTATTCGTCGCTCAACTATCTGAAACGGTTTCCCGTCCGGTCCCTGAAGATCGATCGGTCCTTCATTCAGGGCGTGATCGATATTCCGGACGATGCTGTCCTCGTTCAGGCCATTATCAACATGGCTCATAGCATGAAACTGGAAGTCGTCGCCGAAGGGGTCGAGACTCGCGACCAACTCGATTTCGTCCGGCAAAATGGTTGTGACCTTGTCCAGGGGTATTTCTTCAGCAAACCAATTCCCGCCGACCAGTTCTTCGAACTGATGACGGACTGGCGCGGCGCGGAAATGATGTCTGCGTAAAACGCAAGACGGGGCGACGCGAAGAAAGTGGAAATCCCAAGGATGTTGCGAACGTGGTCGGCAAGAATGTGGATTGTGCAAAACCCGCGGCATCACCCGCGTCATCTACGACGTGACCGCCAAGCCGCCGGGAACCATTGAGTGGGAGTGATCGGGCGAGCGTTATTTCAAAATTTTGGTTCGATCTGAGGAACCGTTCCTGGCTAACCGGTGTTCCCAATAGGCAATGGCGACAGCGCTGCCCAGGATCATGGTGCCTCCGGCCCAGGTAAAGGGATCGGGCACGTCGCCGAATACGAAGTAACCAAGACCCGTGGCCCAGATCAGTCGGCAGAAATCCACCGGCATCACCACGTGAACGGGGGCTTCCTTGAGGGCCTGGGCGAGAAAGAGGCGTCCGAATGCGCTGGCGATGCCGATGACGACCAGCCAAACAAAGGTCTCGCCATCCGGCCAGCGCCAGACGAAAAGGGCCGGAATCAGGGTCATGGGAACCATCATTAACAGCATGTAGGCGGTGATGGTGATGCTCGATTCCGTGCGGCTTAGGGACTTGGTGGTTATCAGCACGCCGGAAAAAAACAGGGCTGCGCCAAGAGCAACCAGCGCGCCCGCCTGCATATCGCCAAAGCCCGGTCGCAGCACGACCAGCGTGCCCGCGAAACCAACCAACATGGCAAACCAGCGCGCACCCTTGATACGTTCGCCGAACATCGGCATGGCGATGACAGTGGCGAATACGGGTGCCGCAAAAGCGAGCGCCGTAACAAGTGCAAGCGGCGCCATGCCAAGCGCAAAGAAGAACGCAAACATGGAAATAACGTGGAATACCGCGCGAAGCCCGTGCATGGGAAGACGTTCGGTCTTGAGCGGAGCGAGACCCGAACGGACGAAGGACGGCAACACGACCAACAGCCCAAACAGGCTGGCAAAGAAGGCGATTTCGAAGGGATGTATGCGGCCCGAAAGATGCCGCACCACGCCATGCATACCGGTCATCCACATGGTCGCGACCAGCATCCACAGAATTCCACGCAAGGGTTGGTTGCCCATTGGCGCTTATCCCATACCGAAGCGGTCGGCTTCAATATCCGTGACAAAGTAGTGGGCCGATCTCCGCGGCATTAACCGGTGAGCCCGTTGGTCGGGGTCTGGAGCAGTGTGCGGTTCCATGCTTATTCCCTTGGCAAGCCACCGGTAAGATCGCCCTTTGGCGCGAACTGAAGTACAACCTAGGGCGAGGCCTCGGGACGTGGCAAGATGGTTTATGGCGCTGGGGTGTAATAGTCCGGCTAACTGATCCCCCTAAACGATCCCCCACGCTCTTGACATTCCCCGTGTTCCGGTTCAGGATTTTCCTTGTGGCGAAAAATTTTTCGCATTCCGAAAGTTTTGAATAAACCGGTCGCGGGTCGAGGCAATCTGAGGCAGTGGGGAGCTGTTTCGTGGCGAATTCAGCGGGGACTTCCAGTTCCGACAAGAGCCAGATTCAATCCCTGGCCAAGGGCTTTCGCGTTCTTGAAGCCTTTTCGGCCGAGGATCGGGAGCTGACGCTGTCGGAAATCGCGGGTCGCGTTGAACTCGATCCGGGGACCGTGTTTCGCATCCTCAACACACTGACGACGCTCGGCTATCTGGACCGCGTTTCCGGAACCAAGCGATTTCGCCTGACCCTCAAGGTGCTTGATCTCGGTTTTCACGCCATCGCGCGCACCGAGTTGCGCGATCTGGCCCGGCCCATCCTGCGACCCCTGGTCGGCCAGGTAAATGAGGCTGCCAGTCTGGCGACGCTTGAGGGCGACGATGTGGTCTATCTGGAACGGGTGCATGCCGGATTGGTGCGTCTGGGCGTCGATACGCGCATCGGTTCGCGCCTGCCGGCCTACTATACTGCGCTGGGCCATGCCATTCTGGCCCATCTGCCGCGCGAGGATCAATTGCGCGTTCTGAACATGCGCGAGCGGGTCAAGCTGACGGCGCGCACGCCGACGACTATCACCGAAATCGACGCTCGCCTGAAAGGCGTGCGGCGCAACGGTTATGCCCTGTCGGATCAGGAAGTCGTTGCCGGAATGCGGGTGATGGCGGCGCCGGTGCTGGATGCCGACGGACTGCCCTCGGCCGCTGTCAGCGTCGCGGCGCCACCCCACCGCATGCCGCTCAAGGAATTTGTTTCACTGACTGCGCCCCCCCTGCTAGACGCCGCCGCCACAATCGGCAAGGCGATCCGCTGTTCGGGCGCGACCACTCTTCAAACCCTTCGGTCTACTTAATTGGGAGAACTCTCATGACACTCATCGCACCCTTCCGCGGAATCCTGCCCGCCACCCAGGTTCCGTTCACTGCCGATCTGGAAATCGACGAGGCCGAGCTGCGCAGCTTCGGTCGTTGGCTTGCCGGTCACGAAGGCATCGGCGGCCTGGTCCCCAACGGCCATACCGGCGAGGTTTTCGCACTGTCACCCAAGGAACGCGCCGAGGTCGTGCGCATTCTGGCCGACGAGGTCGGTGACAAGCTTCCCGTCATTTCGGGTATCAACTGCGAATCCATCACCGAAGCCGTTGAGCATGCCTGCATGGCCAAGGAAGCAGGGGCCAAGGGTCTGCTGATCATGCCGCCGCACATCTGGTTGCGCTTCGGCATGCGGCCCGAGCACGTGATCGACTACTTTACCGCCATCGGCAAGGCCACGGACATCAACATGATCGTCCACATCTACCCGGCCTGGACCAAGGCAGCCTATTCGTCTGCCCTGCTGGCCGAACTGGCGGGTATCCCGCAGGTCACGACGTTTAAGATCGGCACGCGGGAAATGTCCAAGTACCAGCGCGACATCTACGCGCTGCGCGCCGCAAGCCCGGACGTCACCATCCTGACCTGCCATGACGAATACCTGTTGGCGACCATGGTTCAAGGCGTCGATGGGGCGTTGGTGGGCTTTGCGTCCTTCATCCCCGATCGCATCGCGGCCCTTTATAAGGCGGTTTGCGACGGCGATTTGAAGGCCGCGCAGGCTATACAGGAATGGATCAACCCGCTGAAGGACGTCGTCTATTCCAGCGGCGAGCCTTCCAGCGACGCCCACGCCCGCATGAAGGTCGCCATGTATCTGGCCGGTCGCCTGAACACGACCCATGTGCGTCCGCCGATCCGCCTGCCCGAGGGCGAGGCTTACGACGTTATTTTGAATGCCGTGAAAAACGCGGGATTGTTGCAAAGGGAAGCGGCCTAGCGTCCAACACAAGAGACGTTCGCTTTCAGGAAGAAACGTAACCATAGAATCGAGGAGGTTTCACATGTTTGATCGTAAGACATTGCTTAGAGTCGCCGCAGCCGTTACCGCCGTCGGTATCGTGTTGCCGAGTATTTCCCAGGCCGAAACACTAAAAATCCAGGCCATGCGCGTCAATACGGGTTGGTATTTCTTCGGCGCGACCCTGGCCAAACTGTTGCAGCCCAAGGTTCCGGCTGGAACCAACGTCGAGGTGGTGCCCAAGGGCGGCGGCGTCGGCAACGTCATTTCGGTCGATACCGGCAAGGCGCAGATGGGCCTCGCCAATGTCTCGACCGCGAACTGGGGCTGGGCCGGTCATCCGACCGTTTATAAGGGCAAGCAATACCGCAACATTCGCGCGCTTGCGGGCGGGCTGAACTCGGTGTGGTTTGTCGCCATGGTCCGCAGTGAATATCTGAAGGACACCGGATTCAAAACGATGGAGGAAATCCTGACCTCCGGCAAGCCGGTGCGCATTTCCATGAAGCCTGCAGGCAGCACGGTTCCCGTGGTTGCCGACATGCTGTTCGACTCGCTCGGTCTTGATCGCGCGGCCATCCAAAAGGGCGGCGGTGAGTTCATCCAGGTAGCCGCCAAGCAGCTTCCTGATTTGGTCCGCGATGATCGCACCGACATCTATTTCGAGTCCGCCTTCAAGGGCCATCCGTCGGTCACCCAAGCCGATCAAACCGGCAAGGTCACCTTCATGGATCTGCCTGCGGCATCCATTGGCAAACTCGCCAAGGCTGGCCTGATCGCCAACCCGATGCCGGTCTACTTCAAGGGACAAGCCGCACCGACGCAGGCCGTCGATTTCGGCACCCTGTTGATCGCCAACAAGGATATGAGTGACGATCTTGCCTACATGATCACCAAGACAGTCTGTGAGAGTAAGGCCGACATGGTCGCAGCCCATAAGGCATGGGGGAACTTCAAACCCGAAAACGCCTGGAAGCCTGAAAATACGGGCGTTCCACTCCATCCGGGTGCGATTCGCTACTACAAGGAACGTGGCTGGATGTAGTCGCTAGTTCAACGGGCCGGGCGGCTAAAAACGCCCGGCCCGATTTTTTTGGGGGAAGTAATTCGTGACGTTCGACCGAACCGTATCGGTGATCCGCATCCTGTTGGGAACGGTGTGGCTTGCCGGACAGCTTTACATCATTACCTTTCCGTCGATCCCGATGATCCAACGGCCGCTGCACCTGATGACGGCCATGGCCCTGGTCATCCTGTGGACCCCGCTTGACGCGGGACGTCTGGGCCGAATGGCCGGGCGGATTGTCGATTTGTTGATCCTGGCTTCCATCGCTGCGACGACCGTCTATTACATGATCGAGGCCAACCGCCTGACGGCGCGAATGGAGGGCATCGACGAGGTCATGACCCACGACATCGTGTTCGGCACCGTCGTCATCGTGGTGCTGATGGAGTGTGTGCGCCGGGTCGTCGGCTGGTCGTTGTTGGGCGTTATTGTGGCCTTTTTGTTTTATGGATTTTTTGGCAGTTGGTTCCCCGGCTGGATGGAATTCAGCGGGTTCAGTTTTGCCGAAGTTATCGAAAACTTCACCATGACCGCCAACGGCATTCTGGGTATCACCACCGCGACATCGGTTCATTTCGTCTTTTATTTCGTCGTCTTCGGCGCTCTTTATTCGGCCATCGGCGGCAGCCAATTGTTTATCGATATCGGCCTGTCCGCCGTCGGCACCCAGCGTGGAGGCGCGGCCAAAGCCGCCGTGGTGTCGTCATCCATGATGGGCAGTATTTCGGGAAGCGCGGTCGCCAATGTAGCGGCTACCGGCGTTTTCACCATCCCGTTTATGCGCCGTACCGGCTACACAGCCGAACGCGCGGCGGCGACCGAGGCCATCGCGTCCACCGGCGGGCAGTTGATGCCACCCATCATGGGCATCGCCGCGTTTCTGATGGCCGAAGTCCTGCAGATGGATTACGGCCGCATTGCGCTGGCGGGCATCATCCCGGCAGTGGCGTTCTATGTCGCCGTGTTTCTGGCCGTCGATCTGCATGCCCGGCGCACCGGCACCGGCACGGTGTCCAAGCTCGATATCGGCGAGATGGCCAAGGTGTTGCCGCGCCTATATTTGCTGGCTCCGCCGGTCATCCTGATCGGGTTTCTGGTGCAGGGTTATTCGGCGACCTATTCGGCGGTGATCGCCATTTTGTCCTGCCCCGTTGTCGCCTATTTGAACCGCAAAAGCTGGCTTGGGCCGAAGGACTGGATCGCGGCCATCGGCAACGCGACCAAGCAGACAGCTCAGGTCGCCGCCCCCATCGCCGCCATCGGCATGATCATCGCCGTCGCCATTCAGTCCAATCTGGCGCTCAAATTTTCCAATCGCCTGATGGACATCAGCGGCGGCACCCTGATCGGCGCCATGGTGGTCGTCATTTTGGGCTGCATCATCATGGGCATGGGGCTGCCGACCGTGGCGGCCTACGCCATCGGCGCGGTGATGTTCGCCCCGGCGCTGGTCAAGCTGGGCATCCCCGAATTGTCGGCGCACTTCTTCGTTATGTATTTTTGTGTGCTGTCGATGGTCACGCCGCCGGTGGCGCTGGCGTCCTATACCGCCGCCGGAATGGCGGGTGCCAATACCATGCAGACCAGCCTCCAGGCGTTCCGGATCAGCATCGTATCGTTCTTCATTCCCTTCGCCTTTGCCTTCGATCCGGCACTTTTGGGGTATGGATCGCTGCCCTGGATCCTGTTCGCCTTCGTTTCTCTGACCATCGGCACCGCGGCCTGGGCGATCGCCATCGAGGGTTACCTTTTCGGACCGTTGTCGGTGGTTGAGCGATCGCTGTTCGGGCTGGCATCCATGGTCGCTATCTTCTCACCCACCGGCCATATCGCCTGGGCGGGTGCGATGGCCGTCATCTTGCTGCTGACGGGGTGGCGGTGGCGAATGGGCAAAAGCCGCACGGAGGTACACAGTCCATGAGCGTCACACCCAAATCCGTTTCCGACGCGCCACGTTGGGAAAAGCAGGGCAACACCATCTGGGTGTCCTGCCGCGCCTGCCGGGGCTGGTTCCCCATCGGGGGCGATCTGCTGGCCAATGGGACCATCGAATTGAAGTGTCCTCATTGCGCGGACGCCTTCCTTCCCACCGACGCGGCGAAGGTGATCCAGCCATGACAAAAGATCTGCGCACGTTCCTCGCCGACCCGCAAACCCCGGTGTTCCGACCGCAAAGACCGGTGTCGATCATCCACAACGTCACCGCCATCCAGCACGCTTTGGCGCGGGCCGGACGCTTTCCGGTGGTTCGGGTCGATGCGCCCTTGATGGCCGACGGCACACCCTCGCCGATGCCGGTGGTGACCAACCTGTTTGCCAGCCGCGAGTTGAACGCGCGGGTACTTGGTATCTCGGATCACAAACGCGCGGCATCCGAATTTTCAACCATCGCCATGAAAACCATTGCGCCGATCATTGTCGAGCGGGCCAATGCGCCGGTTCAGGATATCGTCAAGGAAGGCGACGCGGCGGACGTGTTGTCGCTCCCCGTTCTGCGCCAGCACACGTTTGATGTCGCTCCCTATCTGACGGCGGCGCATATTTCGACCTGTGACCCCGACACCGGCATCGACAACACCGCCATCCAGCGTCTTGCCGTGCACGACGGGCGGTTCATGAGCTTCCACGCCTTCGGGGCCGGGCACAATGCCATGAACATCCACAAGTTCTGGGCGCGCAATGAAGCCTGCCCTATGGTCGTGTGGATCGGCCACCATCCGGGCGTATCCATCGGCGCGCAGGCGAAACTTGGGTATCCCGAAAGCCATTGGGCGACGGCGGGCGGCATGGTGGACGAGGCGATCCGTCTGGTCCCCAGCATCACCCACGGCGACAAATTAATGGTTCCGGCCGACGCCGAAATCGTCATCGAAGGCTGGTGCCCGCCCGACCGCAAGGCCGCCGACGGCCCGCTGGCCGAATACCACGGCTATATGGGCCTGCAAATCGCCTGTCCAACCATGGACGTGACCTGCATCACCCATCGCTCCGACGCCATCTACCAAGATTGCGGCGCCGGGCTGCACGACCACCTGATTTGCGAAAACCTGCCCATCGAGGGCAAGATCTATTCCCTGGTCAAGCCCCTGGCGCCGTCGCTGGTCAACGTGCACCTGCCGTTTTCCGGACGGCGCTTCAACACATATCTGCAATTCAAAAACCCGCGCTTGGGCGAAGTGCGCGACGCCCTGGCCGGAGCCCTTGGCTTCCGTCGCCACCGCACGGTGATCGCGGTGGACGACGACATCGATATTTTCGACGACAACCAGATCATGTGGGCGCTGGCGACCCGCGTGCAGTGGCACCGCGATATGTTCACCATCGACGGCCTTAGCTATCCGCCGCACGACCCGTCGCTTCCGCCGGGCGCCAAGACCATCACCAAGGCGGCCATCGACGCCACCCTGCCGCCCGCTCCCGGCCCCGGCCTGCCGCGCCCCTTCGCGCCCACCATCTCCGTGAATGACGAAGCGCTGCGGGCTGCCCAGGCGATGCTGGACGGGATCGACGACACGGGATGGCCAACCGCATGACCTTGACCCCCGCCCAGCAGGCCCGGCTCGATTGCCGCGAAGGCCGCCACAGCGGAACCAGCCGGGGGGTGGCGCTGGGGTTCGTTCAATGCAATCTGGTCATTTTGCGCGAACCTCTGGCCTACGAGTTCCTGCTCTACTGCCAGCGCAACCCGAAGCCCTGCCCGGTGATGGAGGTCTGCGACACCGGAAATGCGGAACCGAAACGTTTGGCCCCGGGGGCCGATCTGCGCACCGATCTTTCGCGCTACGCCGTCTTTCTCCACGGCAAGCGGCAAGACGACGTGACCGACCTTGGCGACCTATGGCAGGACGATTTCGTCGCCTTCCTGATTGGTTCGGGCATCACCTTTGATCAGGCGCTGGAACGCGCGGGCGTGCCAACCCATAAGGACCGCTGGGTGGTGCGAACGACCCTGCCGACGGAACCGGCGGGCCGTTTTGCAGGCCCCATGGTGGCGACCATGCGTTGGCTGACACCGGAACAGGCAATCACGGCAGTTCAGGTTTCATCAAGGTTTCCGTATAACCACGGCGCGCCGATCCATGTTGGCGATCCGGCGGCCATCGGCGCCGATTTGGCCGACCCCCTGTTCGGCCCGGCTATCGAGGGCGTGCCCGCCGACAAGGTGGCCGTTTTCTGGGCCTGCGGCGTCACCCCGCAAGAGGTCGCTCTGGCCGCCAAGATCGATCTGATGATCACCCACGCGCCGGCGCACAGTTTCATCACCGACCTTTCCGCCGATCAGATCTGCACGCCATGACCAAGGGGCGAACCTATCCGGGCGAAAGCACCACGGTTCGCGATCCGCGCACCGGCGCGGTCCTGCGGCAGGTGACGAGCCACCTGTCGATCCATCATCAGCCGTTCTTTTTCATTCCCGCCTATGACGACGCCATGAAGCGCCTGATTTTCGTCTCCTATAGAACCGGCACGCCGCAGATTTTCGCCGAGGATCGGGCCACCGGCGATCTGCTTCAACTGACCGACCGGGCGGGCATTGACGAGTGGTCGGTTTATCCGTCACGCGATGGCCGGTTCGTTCTGTTTATGTCGGGCAACGTCGGCGTGCGGCTTGATTCCTCCACCCTGATCGAGACCGATCTGGTGGACTTTCGCAACGAGGCCCAGGCCCGTGAAGGCATGGTCGCCAGCGGCATGGGAACCACGGCGCTGTCGTGGGATGATCGCTGGTGGGCGGTACCAGTGAAGGTGGCGGACGGCTTTCGTTTCTATGTCATCGACACGCAAACCGGTGCGGCCAACTGCATTCTGGAACGCGACGTCATCGGCCATCCGCAATTCTGCCCGGATGACCCCAACCTCATTCTGTACATGGGGCCGCACACGGCGCGTGTCTGGGTGGTGGGCCGCGACGGTTCCGACCACCGGATGATTTATTCCCGCGACACGGCGCGCAATGAGTGGGTGGTGCACGAAACGTGGATCCCCGAGCGGCGCGAAATCAGCTTCGTCGATTGGCCCAACGGTGTCTGGGCCATCCAAGTGGACACCGGCGACAAGCGCAAGGTCTGCACCTTCAACGCCTGGCACCCCATGTGCAGCCCCGACGGAACGGCCATGGTCTGCGACACCAATTTCCCCGATGACGGCCTGCGCATCTTCGATCCCCGCCCCGGCGGCGGGACGCCGCAGACGCTGTGCTTCGCCGGGGCCTCGCAAATGGGCGCACACTGGGCCGAACCGTTCCCCTACGCCAACGGGCCAATCGAAGTTTACGCGCCCCAGCACACCCACCCCCACCCCAGTTTCGCGCCCGATATGTCGCGGGTCGTGTTCACATCGGACAGCAGCGGCCACGCCCAGGTGTACGAGTGCATGTTGGACGAAACCACGAAATAGGGCTGCGGGCAGCAGGTCTCTCTTGCCTATGGAATCAGTGTGGGGGATAAATCGCCTCGTCTACGGCGTGACCAGAAAATCGCCGGGAACGATAGGGTGGGTGCAGCCCGTTTCTTTGAAGGAACCATATACGAGGGAAAATATCTGGCATGAGTGAAAAAACTTGGCGCGTTTACCTGTCCGGCGAAATTCATACCGATTGGCGCGAACGCATC
>JABGRG010000074.1 GCA_018648445.1 Rhodospirillales bacterium
GAGGCGGATACAGAATGACCGTTTTTGGAGCCAGCGCGGCGACACCCCGAGCCAAATCCCTGGTGAAATCCAACTGCATGCCGGCCAGCAGAACGTCCACCTTAAAACGTTGGCCGAGTTCCTGAATTTCCCGATCCGTCATCTTGCTGTTGAACCCCTCATTGTAATTCAGAATACCTGTCCCATCAGGGAGCTCAACATGAAACCCAGTGTAAGGAGCGCTGAACGGGGCCTTCGTCGCGCTGCTCCACGCCCAACTCAATTGCGTCGTATTTCCCGTGAACAACGCCTTCGGCATAGCCCAAAACAGGTTGATGTCCCGATGCTTCCAAGGGAAAGTGGTTATTTTGAAGCCAGATACCTCAAATGTTTCGTCGAACTTGACCGGCGCCAACTGAGATTCCGGGATTTTGCTTCGGTTTTGCAGAAACCGGCAAACTTTCTTGGAAGATACAACAGTCGCCCCAGTCCGCCGCACGACCTCGGGTGTATCCAGGAAGTGTTCCTCGTGGCCATGAGTAATGCAAACAACATCTGCATTAAGGTAGTCGTCGATGGTTGACCATTGGGCGCCACAGTAGGGGCGGAAAAACGGATCGAAAAAAAGGGACTTTCCCTCTGATTCGATGGAGATGCTCGACCACCCGAAATACTTGAGTTTCTGTGAGTTTTGCATTTTGACCACTTTCAGCGAACGCTCGCCCATTTGAATATTCATTTGATTCACTCGATCTCGAAAATGCCGTCGACTTCGACAGCAACACCGGCCGGCAGCGAAGCCACGCCAACCGCGAAGCGGGCATGCGGGCCAACCTCGCCGCCGAACACTTCGACCATCAGGTCGGAAGCGCCGTTAACGCATTTCGGAGCATCATTGAATTCCGTGGTGCAGTTGACGAAACCGCCCAGTTTCACGACGCGGGCGACCTTGTCCAGGTTTCCGCCGCACGCTTTGCGAAGTTGCGCAAGAACATTCAGGGCGCATGTCCGGCCCGCTTGATAACCGTCTTCAACGGAAAGATCCTGGCCCACTTTGCCCACATGCCGAATCTCGCCGTTCCAGGCAGGAACCTGACCCGATATGTACACCGTGCTGCCGCTGAACACGAAGGGAACATAGTTGCCGACCGGTGCTGCCGCTTCGGGCAGTTCGATGTTCAGTTCGGCAAGGCGTGTGTCGATCTTTCCTGGCATTTTTTCTACTCCTACAAAGGTTGCGTTTTTTATCGAGCCATGACGCTAGGCAGCCACAGCACAAGGCTTGGGAAGGCGACAATGATCGCCAATCCCGTAAGCTGAAGAATGACGAAGGGAATAATCCCCCGGTAAATGTGTTGCATGGTTACGCCCGGAGTGGCCGCCCCCTTCATGTAAAAGAGCGCGTAGCCGAAAGGCGGTGTCAGGTACGAAGTCTGGAGGTTCACGGCAATCAGAATGGCAAACCAGACCAGGAAATCCTCCTGCGCCACGTGTGCTCCCATTTCCAAAGATTCCAAAATGGGTGTGAACACCGGCAGAACGATCAGGATGATCTCGATCCAGTCGAAGAAAAAACCCATCAGGAACACGGTGATCAGCATGAAGAAGACGATACCCGCCGGACCCATCCCCATTTCTTCGAAGAAGGCGGCGATGATGTCGTCGCCGCCGAGGGAGCGGAATACGTACGAGAACGCCGTGGCGCCGAGGAAAATCATGAAAATCATGACGTTGGTTTTCGAGAACCGCTCGACCACTTCCTTGACAATGGCGAACTTCAGATTGCCTTTGGCCAACGCCAGAAGGATGGCGCCAAAAGCGCCAACGCCACCGGCTTCCGTCGGCGTCGCCCAACCAAAGAAAATTGAACCGAGTACGAGTACGATGAGAAAAACCGGTGGCAGGAAGCTGCGAAAAATCATCGCAGTCAATTCACTGCGGCTCGACGGTCCCTCGTCTTTTCCCAGCGCCGGAGCCAGGTTCGGCTTCACTGCACAGAAGACGACTATATAGACAATATAGAGCCCCGAAAGGACAAGGCCGGGAATGAGTGCCGCTACAAAAAGGGTGCCGACCGAAACGGCCAAAAGGTCGGCAAGGATAACCAGCATGATGCTGGGCGGAATAAGAATCCCAAGGGTTCCCGATGCGGCGATTGTCCCGGTCGACAACTCGATCTGGTAGCCGCGCGCCAGCATCACCGGCAAAGCCAGCAAGGTCATCATTATTACCGATGCCCCGACGATGCCGGTCGTCGCCGCCAGGATCGTTCCCATCAGGGTCACGGATATTGCGAGTCCCCCCGGAACTCGGCGCAGAAGGACCTGGAGGCAATACAAGAGATCGGTGGCGACTCCGCTTTTTTCCAACATCGTTCCCATGAAAATGAACATGGGAATCGCCACGAGGACCGGTTTTTCGGCTACCCCGCCCCAAATGCGGGCGGTGATGTTGTAGAATTCAATGAGTGAAAAGACGTCAAGATAGTAGCCAATCAAGCCGAACGCGAGGGACGTTCCACCAAGGATAAAAGCAACCGGATATCCCGTGAACATAAGCACGGCCAGAGCGAGAAACATGAAAATGGGGAGGAGGTCGAGGACGAGCATAATGTTTCCCTAATCCGCTCCGCGCACCATTTTGCGCTCAATTTCATCCTGGGGATCGATGTCGCCATCGGCACCACAGAGATCGGGTCTGAACAGCATCACGATCCGGCGAAACAACACACTGAAAGCGCTCAGCAGAAGGACCGACATGCCGATGGGTATGGCCGACTTGATCAGCCATCTGAATGGCAGACCTGTGGCCGACGACGATATCTCGCCCTTGAGCCAGGAACGGTGAGTTAGTTCGGCGCCGAAATGGATAACAACGAGGCAGAACGGTATTAGAAACAAAACGCAACCTAATATCTCGATCCAGCACTGGGCGCGCCGGCCCAGCTTTTCGCGGACCATGTCAATTCGAACGTGGGTGTCGTGGATGTAACCGATGCCGAGGCAGAACATGAACAGCACCGTGTGGAAGTGCCATTCAAGTTCCTGCAGTTTCGATGACCCCATGGCGAAAAAGCGGCGACTGACAACGTCGAATAGAATGACGGCGATGAGGGCGATGGCGACCCAGGCGGCCAAACGGCCAATTTTCTCAACGGCGTCGCCGAGAACATCCGAAACCTTCAGCAATAAGCGCATCCCTCAACTCCATTTTGTTCCGGCCCGTGGCGGCGGAGAACTCCTGCGACTGAAATTCCAGTTCTCCGCACCACGGTCCGGCCACAACTCAACAACTGCAATCGTTCTGAGGCTACTCCTTGACGTAACCCAAGTCGGACCAAAGCTTGTATTCGCTGCGGAACGCCATGTAGTTGTCATACGCTTTTTTGAATTCAGCCGAGTTCGCCGTTTCCTCGGCCACCACTTCCTTCCAGGCATCACGGAAAACCTGGATCATTTCCGGCGACCACGCGTGCAGGGTGACGCCCTTATTCTTGATTTCCTTCATCGCCGCGAACTGCTTGGCTTCGCCTTCTGCGATTGCCTGACGGACATTGTCGCCGCACATCATTTCGATCTGCGCCTGCTGCGTTTCCGACAATCCCTTCCACTTGTCCATATTGATGGCCAGTTCGTACAACGTTGCCGGTTGGTGCCAACCGGGGAAGTAGTAGTGCTTGGCAACCTGATAGAAGCCGAGTTTCAAATCGACCGCGGGCATCGCAAACTCGGTCGCATCAATGGTGCCCAGTTCCAATGCCGGGAAGATATCGCCGGCGGGAAGAAGCTGTGCGGAAGCGCCGAGCTTTTCCATGACCTTTGCGCCGAGCCCGAAGATGCGCATTTTCATGCCCTTGAAATCTTCGGCAGATTTGATTTCCTTGCGGAACCAGCCCGATGCTTCGGCTACGGTGCCGCCGCATACGATACCCTTGATGTTGTTGCGTCCGTAGATCTCGTCATAATGCTCTTTACCGCCGCCATAGTAGAAATAGGCAAGCAGTTCGGGCCATTTGGGGCCGAAGGGCAATGCGGAGAAGACGGCAAGCGCGGGATTTTTCCCATAGTAATACCCAGACAACCCCCAGCAGAGATCGACTGAGCCCGTTGAAACGGCATCAAAGCATTCCGCCGGCGGGACCAGCGCGCCCGGTTCGAACGGCTTGAATTGAATATTGCCGCCCGACACGGATTTGATTTTCCGCGATATATCCTTGGCCTGGCTGCCCACATGCGGAATTTTTGTGGGGAACCAACTCTGCATTTTCCAGCGAACGGGCTTGTCGGCCGCCGCTGCCATTGTAACGCTGCCGGCGAGTATGGCTGTTGCAAGCAATCCGCCGAAAAGTGTCTTCCACTGTGACATAACAATCGGTTTCATCTGTTCGTCTCCTCACCTATCGTCTTGAATAACCCTGGTTTGAATTTCTTGGCATTCGCTAGCTTCTTTTCCCCCATCCGGTTGTTCGTGTTCTTTCGGGGTTAGCGAGTTATACACGAAAGTTTCCCAATAGGCAATATTTGTTGACCAAAAAACAAAAGCCGCAATCGGCGGCGATAATTGGCTTGGAAAAGGAAATTTTTTTCCGTTTTATAACAAATAGGTAGGTGAGTAGTCGGTCGCATTATGGATTGGAAAAAAAACGCTGGAACGTCCGGTGTTCCTCTTGCCTGCATCAAGCAGAGCTTGACAAAAGTGTCCTTATGGGAAACAACTGTTTTTCCAAGATGTATCGTTGATCTGTTCACAGGACCCAGGCGACCGGTGTTGAGAGAGTGGGGCGACATGAGCGACGACATTGTATTTGCGATCTTTGTTTATGATGATGTTGAACCCATCGACCTGGGAGCGACGTTCGGCGTTCTGTCCATGGCCCGCAGGATCGCACCGGGAATTAAGGTATTTACCGTGGGCCGGGAAAAAGGGCGGTTACGGCTGACCAACGGACTCACCATATTGGCGGAATACGGATTTGCGGATTGTCCGGACATGGACGTTCTAATCGTTTCCGGCGGACCGGGTTGGATTGATCAGGCAGAGATGCCCGGTGTTCTTGCTTTTGTAAAACGGATGAAAAGCCGCGCCGTTGTCGTGTCGGTTTGCACCGGCGCCATGATTCTTGCGGCTGCCGGTGTCCTTGATGGACGGCGGGCTACGACGAAACGGCGGGCGGCGGTTGACGAGATATCTCCACTACAAACCTTGCGTGGCGGATATCCGAAGGTGGATGTTGTGGAGTCGCGGTTGGTTGACGACGGTGACGTTATCACCGGGGGCGGAGTGACGCTGGCCATCGATATGATGCTTCACTTGCTCCAACGTTTCCTGGGCAGTTCCGTAGCCAACGAAACGGCACGGATTATGGAATATGAGACGGCGTGGTTTGCCAATGGGGTAGCGTTTGGTAAAAATGCTGAAACTGAAACGAGCGTGAAGCGAATATGAAATCCGAAGCACCCGAAGTTCATCAGATGATTGGCAAGCGGTTACGGCAACTACGCAAAACGCGTGGCGTCACCCTTGACACTCTTGCCAAATCAACTGGTTTCACCAAAAGCTATCTCTCCAAAATCGAGAACGCCAAGAAGGTGCCGCCGATCGCGTCGCTGGCGCGGATTGCTGAGGCCTTGAACACGGATCTGGCATTTTTCTTTGATGCCAATGGCGAGGATGTGGGCTCCAAGGGCGACGGGATTTGTGTCGTCCGCGCAAACGAGCGCGAAACCGTTATGCGGGGCGGCAGTTCATTTGGATACGATTATCAGGCCCTGGCGCATAAGAAGTTGGACAAGCTTATGGAGCCGTTTATTTTCACTTTTCCCCCGCACGTCAGCAAGGATTTCTTTTTCGAGCACGCGCAAGAGGAACTGTTTTTTGTGCTCAGTGGCCGCGTCTCTTTCGAGGCGAACGGAACCAAAGTGGTTCTTGAACCGGGCGATTGCGTTTATATCGGATCAAATATCCCACATCGTGGCCAATCGATCGGCGAGAAGGCGACAGCCCTTGTCGTCGTCGCCAAGCACGATCACCAGAACGGCTGATTGAAGCTCATTATTTTCCCGACCGAACGAGAACCGGCGTTTTTACGTTCGTCCTCGCCTTAGTCCGCGTTAAGCGCGCGCACCACCAGTTCTCGCAGTTCCGGCGTCACCTCGGGGCGAACGCCCCACCACAATTCGAAGGGCCGTGCGGCTTGGTGAAGCAACATTCCAAGGCCGTCGGCATAACGAATTCCGCGTTGCTCTGCGGCTTTCAGTAACGGCGTCATGAGAGGCGTGTAGACCAGATCGGCGACCACAGTTTCGTTGCCGACATCGCTCAGGTCTAGATCAAGATCGGGGTTTCCCACCATGCCCAGAGAGGTGGCGTTGATGATCAGATTGGCGCTGGGAAGCAGGGCCGGCACATCGCGCCAATGGGCGGGATGTATCTGTGAACCCAGCCGGGCGCGAAAGGCCACAGCCCGTGGAAACGTACGGTTGACCACATAGACGTTTCGCGCGCCACGCTCCAGCAACCCGTGGGCGACCGCCCGGGCGGCTCCGCCGGCTCCCAGAAGCACCGTATGCTCCAGATTGTCGTCCCAACCCGGTGTTTGGTCGTCAAGGCAGGAGACAAAGCCTTCCACATCCGTGTTGGTGGAACGCAAGCGGCCCTCGTCCAGCCACAGGGTATTGGCCGCACCCACTGCGCGGGCACGTTCATCGGGCTCGGAAGCGGCCAGCGCCAACTCTTTATGCGGAATGGTGACGTTGCATCCCACATAGCCATGCGCGGCAAGATTTTCGACAAAATCGGTAAAGTCGTCCGGGCTCACCTCTTCAAGGCGATATCCACCGTCAATGCCGTGGCGTTCCATCCAGTGGCCATGAATGATCGGCGATTTGGAATGCTTGACCGGCCAACCGATCAGGCAGGCGGTTCGAACAGCCTCGCCCATGATGGATATCTCCTCTGATTTTGTCGGCGGCATGATTAGCGTCGCGTCGGCATCCCGTCAATATGTACCGACCCTTGGACATTCACCGATATGCGGCTAATCTCTGAAAAAGCGTGCAAACGGCAGGGACCAAACGCAATGATCGGCAGTGAGGAAAAGGTGTCCACGGACCAAGACAATCCATTGGGGTTGGCGGGTATCGATTTCATCGAGTTTGCGGCCTTCGACGAGCGCGAAACGCAAGCTCTGACCCGGACCATTGAGGCTCTGGGCTTTCGGCAGACGGGCCGGCACCGCACCAAGCAGGTTTGGCGCTACCAGCAAGGGGACGTCAATCTGGTGGTGGATCTGGAACCGGCCTCGGCGGCACGGGCCATTGCCACCATGCATGGGGTCTCGGTCTGCGCCACGGGGTTCCGTGTTGGCGATGCCGAATTCTCTCATCGGTCTGCGCTGCGCCGCGGCGCCAGGGACCATCGTGGCGTAAGGGCCGTGGGAGAGGCGGATATTCCGGCGATCAGGGACCCGGCGGGCAGCATCATCTACTTTGTTGACCGTTTCGAGCCCGACGACAACGTCTACGACAGCGATTTCGAGCCTGTAGCACAGCCAGAACCGCAACCTGGGGCGAAAGCCGGGGAAGCGGATATTCTTCGCATCGATCATGTTTCCCTGTCGGTGCGGCGCGGCGGTACGCGCAAGTGGGTCAACTTCTTTTCCCAGCTTTTCGGCTTCTACGAGGTCGACCACAATTGCATTACCGATCCGGAAGGGTACGTGCTCAGCACCGTACTGAACGCCCCCGGCGGGGACATCCGGTATTGCCTCGACGAACCCATGGACGAGAACACCAACTGCGATCTTTTCCTCAAGGAAAACTTCGGCGAGGGCGTTCAGCACATTGCCTTCGAAACGAAGGACATCATGGGATTCCTGGCGAAAGCCGATCCCGAAAAACTGGAACTGTTGCCAATTCCAGCTGGTTATTACCGTGATCTTGAAAAGGAAGGTTACGACGCGGCTTTGGTTGATGAACTGCGCCGCGCCAACGTGATGATCGATACCGAAGGCGGCGGCAGGTTCCTGCATGCCTATTCCCGCCCCATTGAGAACCGCTTCTTCTTCGAGATCGTCCAGCGCAACGATCATGGCGGATTTGGCCGCCACGACGTTACCGCCCGGCTGCTGGCCCTTCAGGGCCGCGAAGAGATTTCGCCGCACATCAGGGCGCGTCCGCCAAGCGCCCAACGGTACGGCATAACCATCGACGAGAAAACCGCTCTACTGGGCACCCTTGATGTTGCCGGATCGCGGCTTCGCACACCCGAGGCAATGGGCAACTGGCTGACCCGGCATGGCGTCAACGCCGCTTGGCTGCCGTTTTTTGTCCAGCCGTCGGAATTGGCGGGGTTTGTTGACGGCGCGCGTGCGCTGGAGAACCTGACCGGCTTCACGGTCGGCTGGCCCCACAAGATGGAATTACTGCCCCTGTTGGACGAGGTTTCGGAACGCGCCCAATGGGTCGGTGCGGTAAATGCTGTCAGGCGGCAACCCGACGGACGATTGGTGGGAGATATTTTTGATGGTCCCGGCTTCCGGCGGGGTGTCGAGGCGGCAGGCATCAATCTCGACGGCGCCTCTGTTTGGATCGTCGGGGCCGGAAGCGTCGGTCGGGCGATCGCCCGGTCACTGGCCTCAGCGGGAGCCCAGAACTTGACCATCCGGGATTTCGACGAAAGGTTGGCGCAACGGCTGGCGACGGACCTTGGGAAACTATATTCCGGACTAACGGTGTCGGTTGGCGAGCCGGACCGACAAAAGGTGGATTTGGCGGTCAATGCAACACCGTCCGGCAAGTATCCCGATGACCCCGCACCCTTCGATTCAAGGCGCTTGCGAGAAGACGCAGCGGTCGCCGAAACCATCATTTTCCCGGAGGAAACCCGTTTGTTGCTGGAAGCCAAGCGCCATGGCTGCGTGGTTTGCACCGGTATGGAGATGCTGGAAAATCAGTTGGAGTTCTTCGTCGACTTCATGGATCTGGATCCGCAGTGAACAGAGTTTAAGTCATGCTGACCTTGCGGCAAATCGAGGTCATCCGGGCCATCATGGTGGCCGGTACCGTGAACGGCGCGGCCAAGCTGCTTGGCGTGTCTGCGCCGGGTATCAGCCGGGTCATGAAGCATGCCGAGGCCATGTTGGGCATTCGCCTGTTTTCGCGCCGTCATGGCCGTTTTACGCCGACCCCCGAGGCCAGGGACATCTTTGGCCAGATAAACGAGGTTCACCGCAAGGTGGAAGATTTGGGATTGGCCGTTGATCGGTTGAAGCGCGGCGACTCCAGAGTTTTCTCCTTCGCTACCGTCCCAAGTATTTCGCAGAGCATCCTTCCCCGTTCCGTCAACCGCATGCGCGGGAAATTTCCCGACCTGAAAATGAGGGTCGACACCCTGAAGATCGAGGAAGCCGTTGACTATCTGCTTTTGAAGAAGGGGGAGCTGGTGGCTCTGAGTTACAAGCTCGACCATCCCGGCCTTCTGTTCAGCGAACTGGCCGTCGGAGCGCTGATCGCCGTGGTTCCCGAAGGCCACGTTCTGGCGGAGCGTTCCGAGGTATCCATGACCGATGTGGCCGCCTATCCGCTTATCGGTTTTGATCCGCTGGATCCTTACGGAAAGGTGTTGGCCAAGGCCTTTGTGGATAACGGCATCGAACTTGACCTGAGCGTCCAGGTTCGCTACGCCCACACCGCATTCGGGATGGTTCGGCAAAATCTGGGCGTCGCGGTTATTGATGAATTTTCGGCCGCCGAGAAAGCCTTGCCGGGGATTGCCCGCTTGCCCATTGTCGAGCCCACTTCGTTTACCACCTATGCCGCGGTCAACGCCGAAGTGCCCGAAACCATTTTCGCCAAGGAAATGATCCGGCTGTTGCGCGACGAAATGCATCAGGCCGTCGCCAGCCGTCCCTGGGAATAGCTCTATTCCGCGTAAAAAATACCGTCGGCGATCAAGGCGTCGATTTCTTCATCCGAATAACCGGCTTCAGTGGCGATTTCACGGTTGTGCTGGCCCAGCAGCGGGGCGGGGCGGGGTGTTGTCGTATCGCTTTCGGAAAAATGGAACGGAAGGTTGGGTAGCCTGACCGTGCCAAGTATCGGGTGGTTCTGCTCAATGATCATGTTTCGCTGGGTGATTTGTGGATCGGCGACGACTTGATCAATGCGTTGGACCGGCGCGCAGGGCACGCTCGCCTCGTCAAGCGCTTCAATGCAGGCGGCGACGCTGGCTTGTGCCTCGGTCCATGCGGTGACGAAATTGAGCGCCGCGACCCGGTTTTCGTTGCGGCTGGCTGGATCGAGAAACCGCTCGTCCGTCGCCAGGGTTTCCCCACCGACAAGCAGGGCCAGCCGTTTCCACGCCTCGTCCACTTGCGCGGCGATAACCAGATATCCATCATTGGCGGGGAATACTCCATACACGGTTGCATCCGGCAGGTCGTGGCCGGTTGGAACCGGAATTTCCTCGCCATCGCTCAGCAGAAATTTTTGAACGGCGTAGTCATGCATCGAGACTACGCAGTCATAAAGGGCAAGGTCGATGTGCTGGCCGCGCCCCGAGGAATGGCGTCCGACAAGGGCGGCGCAAACCGCGGCCACGCCATTCATTCCCGTGTACATGTCGGCCAGCGGCATGCGAAGAAGCGGCGGCGCCTGATCTGGCGTGCCGAGTTGCGCCATGGCGCCGCTCTTTGCTTCGGCGATAACACCGAAACCGGGTTTGTGCCGATCCGGCCCGGTATGCCCAAAGGCGGAAACCGAGCAATAAACAAGACCCGGATTTATCTTCGACAAGTCGTCATATCCGAGACCCAGTTTGTCGAGCGCGCCGGGACGGTAGATTTCGACGAAGACATCCGTCTCGGTCACGAGTTTTTGCAACAATTCTAGGCCGCGCGGGTCTTTGACATTCAGGCATAGCCCACGCTTGCCCATGTTTTGTTGCAGAAAATAGCCGGACTGTCCGTCCTTGAAATACGGGTGGGCGCGCCCGGCGTCCCCGCGTTTGGGACGTTCGACTTTAATGACGTCCGCACCCATGGCGCCCAAGCACCGCGACAGATGTGGTCCGGCGAGGTAGTGGCTGTAATCAATCACCTTGATGCCGGATAGGGGCAGGGCCCGGGGCTCGATTTGCTTGTTTTGATCCACTACCGGTCGTCCATCCAGCTCCTTACTTCGTCGAAGGCGATGTCGGCGGCCACGGTGGTGCCGGTAAAGTGTTCGTACGCATCGAGCCCTTGAAAGTAGAAAAGCTCAAACCCGCTCAGAATCGGAACGCCGGCGGCTTCAAAGGCTTGAATGAATTCGGTTTTCAAAGGGGTGTAGACGGCATCGAACGCCCACTTCTGCGCGCCGACCGAGGCCGCCGGAATGGGGATGCCCGGGTGCTGGTACATGCCGATGGGCGTACAGTTGGCAACGCCGTCTGCGCTGGCGAGAATTTCGGCGACATCGTCATTGGCGACTGTGGCCGCGTCACATCCATAGCCCTTGAGGGTGTCGACAAGCTCCGTCGCCATGCCGTCTTTCAGGTCGTTGATCAAAATCCGGGTGGCGTTCAGATCGAACAAAGCGAATGCGACGGCACGGCCAACGCCGCCCGCGCCCACCATAAGAACGGTTCCCGGGGCCCGGTCTCCGAAACAACGCGCGTAGCCACGCTTGAAACCGGAAAAATCCGTGTTGTAACCAATCCAGCCTTCTTCCTCGAAAAGCACCGTGTTGACCGTGCCGATGCGTTTTCCAGCTTCCGACAGACGCGGCAAACCGGCGGCGACCCGGCCTTTGAAAGGGTGCGTGACGTTGACCGCGCGAAGCCCGGCATCGCAACATTCCTGAAGTGCCACAAAGGGGTTGAGCCCAGGGCGCTCAAGCAAGTCGAACAGCTCGTAGGTGACATCGCGCCCGTTTAATTTACCCAGGTATTCATGAAGACGCGGCGCGCTGGATCGGGAAATGCCCTCGCCGATAAGTCCAAGTTTTGTCGTCATATGTTTATCCTGGATATCCAAAAATACGCGGCAGCCAAAGAACCACATCGGGGAAGGCGATCAAAACCGCAACCGCCACGATCAGCGCCGCAAGGAAGCCCCATATCTCCCTGATGATTTCGCGAAGTGAGATACCCGTGACGGCGTTGAGCACAAAAAGCAAAATCCCGTATGGCGGCGTAATCAGTCCGATCATGCAGTTCACGACTGCCACCACGCCGAAGTAAACCAGATCGATGCCAAGCTCGCGGCAGCTGGGAATGAACAGCGGGATGATAACCAGGATCAGGGTGGTTGCATCCAGAACACAGCCAAGCAAAAGCAGCAAAAGGTTGGCGCCGATCATGAAGACAATCGGGTCCACGTCGAGCCCGACCAGGGTGCCGGCCACCCTCGCGGGAATGTTTTCGCTGGCAACGATGTAATTGAGGATAAGCGCGCCGCCGATAACCAGACCCACCGAGGCCGACGAACGAACGCTATCCACCAGAACGGAATAAAGGGTGCGGAATGACAAGGCGCGGTAAAAGACAGCCGCCAAAATAAGGGCGTAAGCCGCCGCGACGGCGGCCGCTTCGGTCGGCGTGGTGACGCCGCCATAGATGCCGTACAACAAAATCGCGGGCATTAGCAGGGCCGGGAGGGCGGTAAAGGTATGCTTGGGCAGTTCGCGCAACGGAACCGCTTTCTCCATGGCGAAGCCGCGCTTAACGGACATGGCGTAGTGAATGATCATCAACATGAAGCCCATGAGAAGGCCGGGCACGATGCCACCCAGGAAAAGGTAGCCGATGGAGGTGTCGGAAATCAGCGCATACAGCACCATGGGGATCGACGGCGGAATAATGGGGCCGATGGTGGCCGAGGCCGCCGTGATGGCGGCGGCATAACCCGGCGTGTACCGCCCGTTCTTGGTCATCATTCCGATGATGATCTTGCCAATACCGGCGGCGTCGGCGACGGCGGATCCGGACATGCCGGAAAAAATCAGGCTGGCAACGATATTCACGTGACCGAGGCCGCCTCGAAACCGGCCGACGGCGGCCACGCAGAATTCCAGAAGCCGTTCGCTAATCGTGCCTGCGTTCATAATATTCGCGGCGACGATGAACAGCGGCACGGCCAGAAGGACGAAGCTATCGTAAAGTCCTTGAAGGATTTGCTCGCTAGTCAGGCCCAGATCCTGCCCACCGGCAGCCAGGTAAACCAGGGATGCGACGATGATAGAGTAAGCGACCGGAGTGCCGATGGCCGCCAAAAGGAAAAGCGCCAGCAGGCAAAGCGAAAATTCAAAGGTCATTGGGTTTGCGCTCCGGGCTGGTCTTCAGGCGCCCCCTTGCGAATAAGGGTGACGACGCGAAGCGCATAACGAATGATAACGGCGACGGCAAAAATGGCGTAAACGCTAAACACGTAGTCCAGTCGAATTTTAAGCGTGGCGCTTTTCTTAAGTTTATAGAATGTAATGAAATCCCACGTCGCCGGAAGGGCCGCCAAAAGCCCAATGACGATGGCCACCGCAGAGATGATGGCGAAGACTTGCCGGGGTTTTTTGCCCACAGCCAAATACAGGATGTCGAACGTGACGAGATCATTGTCGCGTACGCAAAAAGCCGACCCCCAGAACACGATCCAAATCCAGAGCATAAGGCACAGTTCAACCGTCCACCCAATGGGATGAACGAAGACATAGCGCGACGTGATCTGAGCTACGAAGGTGAGAAACATGGCGGCGAGCATTGCCACCGCCACGTTCTCAGCCCGCGCATTCAACCAACGAAGTACAGAATGCACGATTATGCCTTCGCTTAGAGGGCGTTAATTTTAGCGACCAGACCCTTGGGCCAGTCTTTCGCGAAATCGGATTCCAGGTACATTTTCTGGACGCGATCGCGGAACGCCTTGATGTTGGGCTCATAGACTTTCAGGCCCTTGCCGCGAAGGAAGTCGGCCAGTTCATTTTCTTTCTTCAACTGGTTCTGGCGACCGTATTCAGAGGCTTCGTCAGCGGCCTTTTGCACGGCAGCCTGACCGGCAGCCGACATGCCATCGAAGACCTTCTTGGAGATGGCTAAGTAGTTAAGATCGACCAGATGGCTGGTCAGAATGATCTGTTTGGTGACTTCGTAGAACTTTGCGTCGACCACGGTCGGAAGCGGGTTGTCCTGGCCGTCAACGGCGCCGGTTTGCAGCGCGGTGTAAACTTCGGTGAAGGCCATGGGGGTCGGGTTGGCACCAAGGGCTTTGCCCAGGAACTGCCACGCATCCGTACCCGGCATACGCAGGTTCACGCCTTTAAGATCGTCAGGCGTCATCACTTTTTTGTCGGACCGCAGGTTGACCTGACGGCGACCAAGATACATCACGCTCAGCAGCTTGACGCCGAGTTCTTTTTCGACCTTGGCTTTGAATGGCTTCATGATGTCGGAATTGAAGACGGCGACCTGATGGGCGGCGTCGCGGTGCAGGTAACCGGCCGTGAAGATCGAGAACTCGGGGAAGAAAACGGCAAGTTCCTGAGCCGACGTGATCGACATGTCCAGGTTGCCACGCGCAATGGCGTCAAGTTCCGTGCCTTGCTTGAAAAGGGTGCTGTTCCAGTGCGGCTGGAAGGTAGCGTATTCAGCGACAGCCGGGCCGAATTTTGCGACCAAAGCGACGGCGCGCTGATCCGTGGCCGAGCTAGGCGCCGACAGGCGCAGCGTAATTTTGTCGGCGGCTACTGCAGCAGTACCAAAAGCGGCGGTCATGGCAACGGCGGCGACAGTAGCCAACGCCGTGCGGCGGGTCAGTTTGATAGGCATGAATCTTCCTTCCTGTGTCAGTTGTTTTTGTTCCGCCACCGGCGGAACACTTATTTTGCGCAGGATTTCGGAATCCGCCCCGTATCCCTTTTTCGCGCGTCGCTTTGAACGGTCAGCATACTGACCATCATTCTCAATAACAAACCCAAATCTATTCCATACGGGCCAGCGCCTCCAATCCCAGCTCATAGCCGATGACGCCGAGGCCGGCGATCACGCCGACGGCGACAAGCGAAACGTACGAGTGGTGGCGAAAGCTCTCGCGCTGATGGATGTTGGAGACGTGCACCTCGACCACCTTCGCCTCGACACCGGCAATGGCGTCGTGAATGGCGACCGACGTATGGGTGTAGGCTCCCGGATTGTAAAGGATGCCGTCGAATTTGCCTTTGTATTCCTGAATCCAGTCGACGAATTGTCCTTCGTAATTGCTTTGCCGGCAATCAACGGTAATGCCCAGGGCCTTTGCCTTTTTGCGGCACATTTCCTCGACGTCCGCCAAGGTGGTGTGTCCATAGACTTCCGGCTGCCGGGTGCCCAGCAGGTTCAGGTTCGGGCCGTTCAGAACCAAAATGTGTTTGCCCATTATGCGACTGCTCCTCAATCGGTTGACACGTGCGAGACATCCTTATCCGGCGAATAGATATCCAGAATGTTCCAATGGCCGCTCGTCGGTGTCGGATTATTAATCATGGCGACATCTATGACCGTGGGTTTACCAGATGCAATCGCTTTCTCCAACGCCGGTTTGAACTCAGCCGCGGAACGGATGCGCACGCCGTCAATGCCGTAAGCCTTGGCGATGTCGGCGAATTTGGGTGTCAGGTCTTCGTCATCCTTGGGGAAAGTCGTTCCGTAGGTCAGTCCGAAGTGCGCCTTTTGCAGACCCGCAATGGTGCCGAAGGCGTTGTTGTTCATGACAATCCAGATCACGCCCAGACCTTCCTCTTTCGCGGTGGCCAGAACCGCCGGGTTCTGCCCGAACCCGCCGTCGCCGACCAACGAGATAACCACTCGGTCGGGGGCTGCCACCTTGGCCCCGATGGCCGATGACGGCCCAAAGCCCATGGTCGCGAACCCGCCCGGTATGAGGACCGAGCCCGGCGTATAGATGTCGAACTGCTGGCCGACACCGTTTTTGTTCCAGCCCACATCGGTGGTCAGGATGGCGTCACGCGGCATCACCGCACGCACATCGGCCAGAATGCGTTCGGGCATCATGGGGAAGGCGTCGCTGGTTTCCATTTCGGTGTTCGACGCCTTGAATTCCTTGCGGTTGGCGGCGATTTCTTCGGCCAGTCCCGGTTTTGAGACGCCGTTGGGGTATAGCTCCCTGGCGATTTCCAGCAGCGCCTTCAGAGCTTGCTTGGCGTCGGCGACGATGCCCAATTCGGTGGGGAAGTTGCGGCCGATCTCGGACGGTTCTATGTCGATGTGAATCAAACGGCTGGGCGGGAAATTGAAGGTATAGTCCCGATACCATGACGAACAATCGGCTTCCTTGAAGCGCGTGCCGATGCCCATGATCCAATCCGCGCCCAGGCACTTGTCATTGGTGAACTGGGTTCCCCAAAAACCGGTCATGCCCAGTTTCAAAGGGTGATCGTCGGGCAGGGTACCCTTGCCCATGACGCTGTGGGCGACGGGAATGCCCATGTGGTCGACAAATTCGCGCAACTCGTCGGCGGCACCGGCCAGCAGCACGCCGCCGCCCACGTAAAGCACCGGGTTGTCGGCCTGGGCCAGATTGCGCACGACCTGTATGGCGGCCTCGCGATCTATGGACGGTTTGGACAAGACCTTGGTGTTGCCTTTCAGCGCATCAAACAGGCCGGTGTCGATCTTAGCCGAGAAAACGTCCATGGGGACGTTCACCAGCACCGGGCCGGGCTGTCCGCTTTCGGCCAAACGAAACGCCTTGTCGATAATTTCGGGCAGCAGTTCGGCGCGATCAACCCGCCACGCGCGCTTCACGAAGGGGCGGTAAATCTCGTACTGGGAGGCGTCGGCGTGCAGGTTGACTTCCTGGTGCGGGTGCTTGCCGTAATAGTGGGTCGGGATGTCACCGGCGATCACGACCATGGGGATGCAGTCCATGGCCGCGTTGGCGACACCGGTCGCTGCATTGGTCAGGCCGGGGCTGAGGTGGGTCAGCAGGACGGAGGCCTTGTTTTTGACCCTTGCATATCCGTCGGCGGCATGGGCGGCAATCTGTTCGTGGCGAACGTTAACGAAGTGAATCCGGTTATTGGAGAGAGCCGAAAGAAAGGCGATGTTGGTGTGGCCGCACAAGCCGAAAATATGCTCGACACCACGGTCTTCCAGATAGCGAACCAGTTGATTGGAAACGAGATCCTGCATGGATTCCTCCGAATAAAGAACTAAAGCGCCTCGGTGCCGTAAAACTCGCCGAACAGTTCCTGTTCGCTGGGGCGGTCTTCGGGGATCGGGCGGCTGACCCAGGTCACGTTCATGTAATGCTTCAGATTGACGTTTTCGTTGGTGATGTTGCCACCCCAGATGCCGCACCCGAGGCTCGACGTCATGGGCATGCCATTGTCGAACGAACCGGCGTTGGCCTTGGATTGGGGCTGGCGCACCATCATGCGGCTGACGGGCGCGACCCGCGCCAGAGCGTCGATATGATCATCATTGAACGAATAGATGCCGCACGAATGCCCTTTGCCGCCAACTTCGTAGATGTCGTGCACCATTTGCAGCGCCTGATCAAAGTCCTCAAACTTATAAAGGGCCATGACGACACACAGCTTCTCGCTTGAGAACCTGTGCGCGGGCCCGATGTCCTGCTGGTCGACCATCAGGAACTTGGTGTCGGCAGGCACTTCGAACCCGGCGATTTCGGCGATACGCGGAGCGGGCACGGCGACCGTGTTGATGGTGCGATGGCCTTCGTTATCCCACAGGGCCTTTTCCAGCAGGGCCTTTTCGGCGTCGTTGCAAAGGTATCCGCCTTCTTCCTGCAATTGCTTTTCCATCGAGTCATAAATGGCCGAAGCGATCACGATGTTGCCGTCCGCCGAACAACCCGATCCGAAGTCGGACGTTTTGCTGATGCGGGTGTTGCGGGCCGCTTCTTCGACCTTGGCGGTTTCATCAATGACGATGGTCGAGTTTCCCGCGCCCACCCCGTAGGCCGGTTTGCCCGAGCTATACGCCGCCCGGACCATCGGCTGGCCGCCGGTAGCCATGGTCAGATCGCAGATGGACATCAATTCGTTGGTCAGCGGGATGCTGGGCTTTTCCACGCATTGCAGAAGGTCGGCCGGAGCCCCCAGTTTGGCCAAGGTCTCGCGCATCACGCGGACGGTTTCGAAGGTTGTTTTCTTGGCCCGCGGGTGCGGCGAAAAAATGACGGCGTCCTTGCACTTCAACGCATTGACGGCGGTTCCCGGCGGGGTCAGGGCCGGGTTGGTCGTCGGGATCAAGGATGCGATCACACCGGCGGGTTTGGCGTACTTCACCAGACCCTTGATGGGGTCGTCCTCAATGACGCCGACGCTTTTCTGGCGCATGGCGTCGCGCAGGATACCCATGATCTTGAAGCGCTTGCCGGGACGGCCTTCGCGATCCCCCAGACCGCTTTCGTCCACACCCATTTGCGCCAGACGGGTAAATGTTTTTTCGTTGGCGGTGGCCCAGCCGATGGCCTGAGCAATGCGGTCAACCTGTTCCTGATCGTAATCTGCGATGGCGTCCATGGCCACGCGCGCGCGGGCCAGCATGGCGTGGGCGGTTTGCCGTTCTTCGGGGGTGATTTCGCGAGCCACGATGCTCTCCTTTAATCTTTATATTGCGTGTCGTCGGGCCGCCGGTTTGGGGGCGGAATGAAATTCAATGTACTGTTTGGCCGTGTCCAGACAGCGCTTGGCATGTCCCTCGTATCCCAATTCCTCGACTCGTTTGAGGTTTGGCAATTCGATGGAATAGGGAACCAGCGGCAGACATTCGAAAATGGATGCAAAATCGATGCACCCTTCGCCTAAATAAAGGCGGTCGTCACGTGCAATATGGATCATGCCTTCACGGGTGGTCGGAATTTCCGGTGCGGTATCGCAGATATGCACGAAGTGTGTCCATTCGCGCGGCAGGGCGACCAACTTGTCCAGACCAAGTTGGGAAAAATGGACATAAAGGGTATCCACCAGAATGCCGCAGTTTTCGCGCTCGGCGGCGCGCACGATATCAACGGCCTCCTGAAGACTGGCCAGGCGCGAAAAGCTCGGAAACTCCAGGTCGACCGTCAGGCCAAAGGGTTTCGCCAAGTCGCAGATTTCACCGTATCGTTCGACAATGAAATCGCGGTTCGTGCGGTCCGTGGTCCAGGCGCTTGAAATGACGTGACGCGCGCCCATCTCGGCGGCGACTTCCATGGCGGGCAGGTAGTCTTTGGGGTCGTTGTCGGCGATGATGCGGGCCAGTTCCAGATCAAGAACCCGAACGCCCGTTTCGGCAAGCGCTTGCTTGGTCTGCCGGACCATCTGTTTGTCGGTGGGCGAGTAGACGTGTTCTCCGGCGATGCCCATGGGGATAAACCGGAAGCTAACGAAGTCATAGCCGGCGCGCGCCGCGATACGGGTCATTTCCGGCGGCGCACATCCAATAACCGTAAGATGGGCGAGTGAAAACTGATTTCCCATTGACCAAGACTCCATCAATTCTTCAACGTTTTCCCAAAACGTGGGCCATGCGGCTCGGAAGCCGACGCCCGACAAGGCTTTCCATCTGCCGGGCAAGACCGCAAAGCCCCTGCCAGTCGATGCCTGTCTCCACGCCCATTTCGTTCAATGAATAGGCCGCGTCCTCGGTGGCGATGTTTCCGGCAGCCGCCGGGATGAAGGGGCAACCGCCCAGTCCGGCCAGCGCGGTGTCGAATATGCGCACGCCCGCCTGCATTCCGGCGACCATGTTGGCAATGCCAAGGCCCCGGGTGTCGTGCAGATGCAGGACAATTTCGATCGCAGGATCGATAACGTCGCGAACCCGGCTTGCCATCTCGAAAACCGACACGGGATTGGCGAGGCCCGACGTGTCTGAAACGTTGATTTCCTGAACGCCCATGGCGCTGAATTCGGCGGCAATGTCGCAGACCCGCTCAGCGGGCACCTCGCCGCCAAAGCCGCAACCCAGCGCCGATTGAATTCCCGCGCGCACCGTGATCCCAGCATTAAGCGCCTTTTCGATCATCGGGACGATCAGCTGTTTGGCTTCTTCCAGGGTGCGGTTGGTGTTTTTGAGGCTGTGGACCTCGCTGGCCGAAACCGACATGGCCAGGTGTTTGACACCAGCGGCAATGGCTCGGTCGACGCCCCGCATATTCAGGGCCAGCGCCGTGTAAACGACACCCGGTTTGGGAGTCAGCAGGGAGAACAGCTCGTCCGTGTCAGCCATTTGCGGCACGGCTTTGTGCGAGACGAAGCTGCCAATGTCGAT
>JABGRG010000075.1 GCA_018648445.1 Rhodospirillales bacterium
ATCCCATGGCGCAAGTCGTTCGTTTACAAGGGAAAATCCATCAGGTGCGCAACGTTGACACCCCCTGGACCGTTGGATATGGTGCGACCCATAACGTCACGGGTCCAACCCGGATCGCCACCATCGCCGTCGGTTATGCCGACGGATTTTTGCGATCGTTGAGCAACTCCGGCTGTGGGTATATCGGTGGCGTTCGGGTTCCAATTGTCGGACGGGTGTCCATGGATTTGATTACGCTCGACGTTTCATCCGTTCCACACTCCCAATCCGCGCCCGGCTGTCTGGTCGATCTTATCGGCCCCAACAATCCGGTTGACGACGTGGCGGAGGCAGCCGGAACCATCGGCTACGAAATTCTGACCGGCCTTGGTGGGCGGTATCATCGGGTTTACGTGGGAGGCACTACGTCCGTCCGCGCTTAGGATAGATTCTAACAAATGGCACGAAACGCCCGGCAATATGTCTGTCAGGAATGCGGCGCAAGCTCTCCCAAATGGGCGGGCCGGTGCGACGCCTGTGGTGCTTGGAATTCACTGGTCGAGGAAGCAGGCGCGCAGTCTGCCCCCAAGGGGTTGGGAACCAAACGCGGGCGCGCCATCGAATTCGTCGGTCTTGAGGGAAAAAGCGAACGCCCGCCCCGGCAGATAACCGGCATTGCCGAGTTCGATAGGGTGTGCGGCGGCGGGCTGGTTCCGGGCTCGGCGCTGCTGGTCGGCGGCGATCCGGGCATCGGCAAATCGACGGTGCTTTTACAAGTGGCCGCCGCGCTGTCCACGGGCTGCGGATGCGCCTACATATCGGGCGAGGAATCGGTTGATCAACTGCGTTTGCGCGCGTCGCGCCTCGGCCTGGCCAAAGCGCCCGTGCAGTTGGCCGCTGCCAATTCGGTGCGCGATATCGTGGCCACTCTGGATACACCCGATGCGCCGCGTTTCGTGGTCATTGATTCGATCCAGACCATGTTCGTCGACAACCTGGACTCGGCACCGGGCACCGTGGCCCAGGTGCGCACCTCGGCTCAGGAGCTGGTGCGCCTCGCCAAACGCCGGGGCTTTTCGGTCGCGCTGGTCGGCCATGTCACCAAGGAAGGGCAAATCGCCGGACCGCGGGTTCTTGAACACATGGTCGATACGGTTCTCTACTTCGAAGGGGAACGCAGCCACCAGTTCCGCATTTTGCGCGCCGTGAAGAACCGTTTCGGTGCCGCCGACGAAATCGGCGTCTTTGAAATGACCGACGCCGGATTGACCGAAGTTCCCAATCCGTCCGCTCTTTTTCTGGCGGACCGTCAGGGCGATGTTTCGGGAGCCTGCGTTTTTTCCGGGATGGAAGGAACCCGCCCGGTTCTGGTGGAAATCCAGTGTTTGATCGCCCCAAGCGCATTCGCCACGCCGCGCCGCGCGGTGGTTGGCTGGGATTCGGGCCGTCTGGCGATGCTGCTGGCGGTTCTTGAAGCAAGGTGCGGGCTTGCCTTTGCCGGCGCCGACGTGTACCTGAACGTCGCCGGTGGGCTTCGGGTTCAGGAACCGGCGGCCGATCTGGCAGTAGCGGCAGCCCTGGCCTCGGCAGTGAGCGGCGTCCCCGTCCCGCCCGACGCGGTTATCTTCGGCGAGGTCGGTCTGGCCGGTGAAATACGGCCCGTGGCGCATACCGAGGCGCGGTTGAAGGAAGCGGCGAAACTGGGTTTTTCCCAGGCCATTGTCCCGGTCAGCCGCAACAAAGGTAAGAACCGGCGGGCGTCGGAAGCGGCGGCCAAGGGCATGGAGTTGAGCCGGATATCGCGTGTCGACGAAATCGTGCGCCTTTTCGGACCTGAGCGTGCCATAAGTAAAAGACATGGCACAGAAAGAGCGGTGAATGGATAGCCTACCCATCAACATTACCGATATCGCGGTCGTCGTCGTTGTTTTGATCTCGGCGTTGTTGGCGTATGCACGCGGGTTTGTTCACGAAGTTCTTTCGGTTTTAGGGTGGATCGGCGCTGTCTTTGCCACCATTCACGGATTGCCCTACGCCAAACCCTACGCCCGTGAATTGATCCCCGTTGAATTGATCGCCGATTTGGCAGCCGGCGTCACCGTTTTCGTGGTGACGCTGATATTGTTGTCGTTCGTGACGCGGGGCGTGGCCAAAATGGTGAAGGCCAGCGCTCTGAATTTCCTGGATCGATCGCTCGGTTTCCTGTTCGGCATCGTCCGGGGCGGCGTCATCATTTGTATCATGTACATCGGACTTTCCTGGATGGTAACGCCGGCGGATCAGCCGTCCTGGGTACAGAATGCACGCAGCATGGATCTTATCCGGCCGGGAGCGGACGTGTTGCGCGCACTGGTTCCCGAAGACACCGCCCAAGCTGGATCAAAGGCGGCCAAAAACGTCCAGAAGAAGGCGGAAATTGTGATTGAAACACAAAAGGTATTTCGCGACATGATGACCATCCGGCCGGAAACCCCAAAAGGCTCGGGCGCCGACGGTTATAACAGCGGTGAACGCAGCGAAATGGAACGCTTGATCGAAGGCACCAAATGATGCCGCAAACGACCCCCCGGCAACAGGCGACTCTCGAAGACGACGACCACCCACGCGAGGAATGCGGGATTTTCGGCATCTTCGGCCACGAAGATGCGGCGGCCCTCACAGCCCTGGGCCTGCACGCGCTGCAACATCGCGGCCAGGAGGCCGCCGGTATCGTTTCGTTTGACGGCGATCATTTCCACATTCACCGCGCCCTCGGACTGGTCGGCGACAACTTCAATTCCGAAGACGTGATCGGGACGTTGCCGGGCTCCGGGGCCATGGGGCATGTGCGCTATTCGACCAGTGGCGGAACCATTCTTCGCAACGTCCAACCGCTTTTTGCCGACTTTGAATTCGGCGGCATGGCCATCGCCCACAATGGCAACCTGACCAACGCCTACCGGGTGCGTCGCCGTCTTGTGCGCCAGGGGTGCATATTTCAATCGACGTCTGATACCGAAACCATCATCCATCTGGTGGCGCTAAGTCATTATTCCACGGTCGTGGACCGTATGATCGACGCCTTCCGGCAACTTGAAGGCGCGTATTCCCTGATTTCGCTGACCAAACGCAAGCTGATCGGCGTGCGCGATCCGCTGGGCGTTCGCCCATTGTCACTGGGACGGATCGGCAACGCCTATATTCTCGCGTCCGAAACCTGCGCCTTCGACATCATCGGGGCCGAGTTCGTGCGCGATGTGGAGCCGGGCGAGATCGTCGTGATCGACGCCGACGGGGTACACAGCATCAAGCCGTTCGCCAAGGCGCCGTCGCGGTTTTGCGTCTTCGAGTACATCTATTTCGCCCGCCCCGACAGCATGGTGGACGGCAAAAACGTCTATGAGGTGCGCAAGCGGATCGGCGTCGAGTTGGCGCGCGAAAGTAATGTGGACGCCGATATGATCGTCGCCGTTCCCGATTCCGGGGTTCCGGCGGCCATCGGCTATGCCGAGCACGCGGGGATTCCGTTCGAGTTGGGCATCATCCGCAACCACTATGTGGGCCGCACGTTTATCGAGCCAACCCAGAACATTCGCCATCTGGGGGTAAAACTTAAGCACAACGCCAACACCGCGTACCTTAAGGGCAAACGGGTGGTGCTGGTGGACGATTCCATCGTTCGCGGAACCACGTCCATGAAGATCGTTGAAATGGTCCGCAACGCGGGTGCCGCCGAAGTTCACATGCGCGTTTCAAGCCCGCCGTCGGCGCATTCATGCTTCTACGGCATCGACACGCCTGCGACCGAAGAGTTGCTGGCCGCGCAAATGAGCGTTGAAGCCATGGCCAAGCATATCGGCGTTGATACGTTGCAATATATTTCGCTGGATGGGCTGTACCGGGCCGTCGGCATGGAAGGGCGCAACGAAGCGACACCGCAATTCTGTGACGCGTGCTTCAGCGGCGACTATCCCATAAGATTGATCGATCAGGAAGAAGGCCCCATACCCGAACAACTTTCGTTGTTAACCGAAACGGATTGATCCATGAGTAGCGTCGGCGCAAATCGTCTTGAAGGCCGTGTTGCGCTGGTTACTGGTGCGTCACGGGGCATAGGACGCGCGGTGGCATTGCGTTTCGCCACCGAAGGCGCGCATGTGATCCTGGTTGCCAGAACCCTCGGCGCGCTCGAAGACCTGGACGATGAAATTCGCGCCATGGGGCGGGCCACGACCCTGGTTCCAACGGACCTGACCGACTACGCCAAAATCGACCAAATGGGCGCCGCCGTGTTCGAGCGTTTCGGTCGTCTGGACGTACTGGTGGGGAACGCCGCTACCCTTGGAATTTTGGGTCCGGTGGGTCACGTCGATCCCGAAACCTGGGCGCAGGTTATGGATGTCAACGTCACGGTCAACTGGCGCTTGATCCGCAGTTTCGATCCGCTTTTGAAAACCAGCGAATCCGGTCGCGCGATCTTCGTCACTTCGGGCGCGGCGCGTGGGGCAACCCCCTATTGGGCACCGTACAGCGTCAGCAAAGCCGCCCTCGAAATGATGGTTCTGACCTACGCCGCCGAAGTCGCCAAGACGCCGCTAAAGGTCAACCTGATCGACCCCGGCATTGTGGCCACCGGCATGCGCGCCCAGGCCTTCCCTGGCGAAGACGCGAGCAAACTGAAATCGCCGGAAGACATAATCGAGATGTTCCTCCAACTCGCCGAACCCGCCTGCAGGCACCACGGAGAGATTCTCCGCTCCGTGTAACATACTCAATTCAAAGAGATTTGGAAAAAGCCGCGAAAAATCCCGGATGGGCGCGGTGTTCGAGGATTTTAATTCCGATTTCCTCGAAGCCATTTTCCGCCGCCAGACGACGCAGGTACCGACGACTATGGGCGAAACCACCGAGCAATGTCGCTCGAACCTCCCAAATATCGACGCAGGGATCGACGCTGATCACAAGCACCCCGCCGGGAATCAAACAGGAAGCGGCGCCGGCGAAAAATCCGGATAAATCGGATAGGTGATAAAGGGCGCAGGCGCTGGTAACGAGATCGAACGAACCGTCCTCTTCCTTAAGGGCAACAGAGATGTCGCCGATTGTCAATTGATCGTAGACACCCTTCTTTTCGGCTTGGATAAGCATGTCACTGGACAAATCAATACCGACTATTTTGTCCGCCAATTCCTTTAATTCACACCCCACGAGGCCGGTCCCGCAAGCAGCATCGAGAATACGAATATCCTTCTTGTCGCCGACCAAATCGATAGCCAAATCGGCAAGTGTCTTAGAGCAAATTTGTGCGACACCGTTGTCGTCGTACGTGCTAGCTATTTCACGGTAATCACCCCGTAGCGTTTCATGGTCCTTCATCTCGTCGGCCGTCGCGTTTTCGACGGGAACGGTTGAATTGGAAAATGCCGTGACCGCCTCCTCGCCATAATCCGAAAATAGGAGGATATGGGAAAGATGGCTGAAAAGCAGGCGATCGTCCCGCGATCCACGTTGTCCGAAAAGGTGGTCGAGCCGCACAAGAGCATCTTGCAATCCGCTTTCACCCACGAATGCACGGACCCACCTGTGAAAGGCCCGGCCAACCTCGGCAACATCCTCCGGTTTCCTCTCCTGCGGCAATATCCGTAACCGCGAAGCCAGCAACTGGAACAGTTTGGCGTGATTCAGAGCCGTACCCGGACTGAGCGACACCGCGTTGAGGAACGGGTCGACCGCGGAAACCCACTGCTGGTGGATATGGAGAGCATCGCCTAGAAGCAACCACGCCACAACATCATTCGGATCAAGCTCGGCAGCTTTTTTCAGCGGACCAATCGCGTTTTGCGGATCGCCTCGCGCAATCTCGGCTTTCCCAAGCAGCTGAAGAAAAGCCGGCACCGTAGGGAGTATCCGGTGCAACTGCTTGGCCAACGCGATGGCTTCGTCGAACTTCCCGGCGCTGAATGCGGTCGTTGCTAAACCCCATTCTTTTTGTAGATCGATTTGATCCGACATATCCCCCTCGGTCAGGCCACCCGCTTTGGCTTGCCAACGCATTGGCGATTCAGGTTTTGGCCGGTTGCAGAAGCTGCGTTAATCATCCCCCTCGGCGACCAGAACGTCCGCGCCCAGAATTTTCAGCGCGGCGGCGAAGGCATTTTCGGGTTTGCGGTCGACAACGATGTGCCTGACCTTTTCGAAATTGGCGACGCGAACGGGGGCGAGGCGGTCGAACTTGGTATGGTCGGCCAGAACCACCGGGCAGCGCGCCAATGCCAGCATCTGCCCTCTGATTTCAGCGGCCTCGCGGGAAAAATCCATCAACCACGGATGCGACGATATTGCCCCTGCACCAACAAATGAAAAATCGGCGAAGTAGTTTCCCAACATGGCGGTGGCGTCACGGCCCATGATCGCGCCTTCGCCTGCGATCAACTCACCGCCCAAAATAAGGACGCGGTTGTCATTGCGGCCAGACAGCTTTGCTGCAGCCTGAAAATCGTTGGTGATAACATGGAGCCGCCGTTTGTCGGCCAGAGCCTCGACCAGCCCCTGAATTGTGGTTCCGGAATCGATAATCACCGACGCGCCGTCGGGAACCAGTGCGGCGGCCACCCGGCCAATGGATCTTTTTGCTTCGACGTTGACGGATTTGCGTTCCTCGAAGGCGGGTTCGTTGTCCGTCGACATGGCGCCGCCATGGGTTTTGCGCAGGCGGCCTTCCTTGTCCAGCCTTGTGATGTCGCGGCGGATGGTCTCGCGCGACACGCCCAGTTTCCGGTAAAGATCGGCGATGGAAACCGCGCCCTTTTCCGACAGCGTATCAAGAATAACGCTTCGTCTTTGCTCGGCGAGCATATTTCCCTCCCGGTTCCAGTAGATAGAAACTAACATATGTTAGATTTTCGCAAGCTAGATTTCTTCCCGGCAAAATTTCGATCAGGGAATATTTGATGCTACGTGCCGACGATGCAAATTCGGGCAGAAAAGCGATCACCCAGAACATTGGCCAGGGCATCGGCTTGATCGTGCTCGCCATTGGCCTGCTGTCGTCGTTGGACGCGATGGTGAAATGGTTGACCGGTGGGTTTTCACTGGCCCAGATCGTCTTTTTCCGCAATCTGTTCGGTCTGCTTCCGGTGTTCATCATCATTCAGATGCAGGGTGGCGCGCGCGCCATTAGAACCCGCCGTCCGGGTTTTCACATCTTCCGGGTCTTCCTGATTTTGACCATCGCCTTTTCCTTTTTTTGGGCGCTGTCGCGCATGGAACTGGCCGATGCGACGGCCCTTTTCTTCACGGTTCCGCTGTTTATCACAATCATGTCGGTGATCGTGCTGGGCGAAACGGTGGGAATGCGGCGCTGGATTGCGGTGGCCGCCGGTTTTGGCGGCGTGCTTTTGGTGATAAGGCCGGGGTCCGGCGTTTTCGACCTCGGCGCAATCGGCGTTCTCGTCGCCAGTCTGGGTTACGCGGCATTGATGATTTCGAACCGCGCCATACGCGGCAAGGAAACGCCCGCCACGCTGACGTTTTTCACGACGACAGGCTGTGTGCTCGTGACCGGATGCGCGCTGCCGTGGGTTTGGGTCGAACCCAGCGCGTTCGAATGGGGGGTGATGGCCGCCATGGGAATATTCGGTGGAACCGGGCAAATCCTTCTGATCTTTGCCTTTCAGCGCGCACCGGCGGGCGTTATAGCGCCTTTTGAATACACCACGCTGATTTGGGCGACCTTCTACGGTTTCGTCATCTGGGGCGATTTACCCGATATGCAGACCGTGATCGGCGCTGCCATTATTGCCGCGGGGGGCGTATATATCCTATATCGTGAAACAATGACGAAACCATGACCCGGATTTGATCGATACATGTCAAGAATTCTTCGCGCCATCGCCGAGTTCGCCAACTTCTTCCACGGTATTTTTGGAAGCAGCGTCCAGCGCCCGTTCAGCCGTCAGGCGATTGAGGATCGGATCGGACCGATGTGGACCCGTGTTGTCATGAGCATTCCGGCCGTCACCGTCGGCGTCTGGCTGATTTTGTGGGTGGCGTCCCGGCTACTCGACATGCCCGAGGGCGAAGACCCCTTCGCGTGGATGCGCAACAGCTTCGGAAACTAAGCGGATAGAGCCGCGAGTTCTTCCCGCACGCGCCCGACGACGCCAGCCCAATCCCCGGGTGATCGCTGGCGAAAAAGACGCATGGTCGGATACCAGGGGGAATCGTCGCGCTCCGCCATCCAGCGCCAGTCCGCCACGTAAGGCAGCATCGCCCACACCGGAATTCCCAAGGCGCCAGCCAGATGGATGATCGCCGTATCCGGCGCGATGACCAGATCGAGACCCGAAACGCTGGCCGCCGTATCCGAAAAGTCGCCCCACGACGCCGTGTCGTCGCGCACCACCCCGGCAAGCCCGCATTCCGCCAGATCACCGGGACCATTGTCTTTTTGCAGGGATACGAACGTTACGCCGGGTGTTTCCAGCAACTCGCCCAGAAACCCCAGCCCCAATGAGCGAATGCGATCCCGTTTGAACGCCGCACTGCCCCGCCACGCGATGCCGACGTGCAATTTTCGTGTTTCCGGCAGGTTCGGTTTTTCGGCAATCAGATACGGCACGTCAGCCGGAATATTGGATAGATCGGTGACGAAAATACCGGGAAGGCTTAATAGCGGCGCGTGGAAGTCAATATCGGTCATCGAAGACGCGTCGGAAACCACCCTGCCCGCTCCGACCAGACCGCGTCCCAACCCGGCCAATGCCTCCGGGCATTCGAACACCACGTCGCCGCCGCGCGCCGTCACCAGCGGAAGGTAGCGCATGAACTGGATGGTATCGCCGTAACCCTGCTCGGCGCGGATCAGGATCGACTTGCCCGAAAGGTCGCCGCCGTCCCACCTTGGCATGTCCATTTCCCGCCTGACGGAAGCGAAGTGTTTGGTTCGCCAACGCCATTCGTTTTCCTGCCACCCTTCGGCAAAGCGTCTCTGGGATAGCAGAATAACGGCCCGGTTGCGGTGTATTTCGGCATCCTCTGGAGCCAGATCCAGGGCGCGATCAAAGCAATCCAGCGCCCCTTGCTGGTCGGCCAGTTCATGCAGGACGACCCCCAGGTTCGAATGAACCTCGGCCAAGTCCGGGTTGATGGCGATTGCGGCGCGATATTCGGCTTGGGCGGCCGCGAATTCCCCTTCGTCCTTAAGAATATTGCCCAGATTGCAGTGGGCCTCGGCGTGATTTGGATCGATCTCGATGGCGCGCCGATAACGAACTTGCGCCTCTCCCGAACGGTCGGCGGCCTGAAGGGCGACACCATAGTGGAACTGTGCGAACCCGTTGTCCGGGGCGAGAAGAACGGCTTGTTTCAGGCTGTCGATCGCCGGCCCGCTTTCTCCGTCGTGAAGGCGGACCAATCCCAGGTTCAAATGCGCCTCGGCCAGCCGGGTATCCAAAGCCACGGCGCGATCACAGTCGGTCCGCGCATCGTCAAAAATCTCAAGGGAAATCAGTGCCGCCGCCCGGTCGGAATACAGCACGGCGGTTTCCGGCTCCAAATCCATCGCCCGAGAGTAGGACCGAATGGCGTCTTCCGACCGCCCCGACGCTTGCATAATTCGTCCGAGATTTGCGTGATAGTCGGCCTGCGCCCCGTCGGCCGCCACGGCCTTTTCGATCAACCGAACCGCTTCATCCAAACGGCCTGCTTGAAACGCGATGAGCCCGCTGAGATGCAGCGCGTCCGCATGGTCCGGATTGTGTTGCAGGATTTCATCGTACATGCGGGCCGCAGCGGCCAAATCACCCGCCTGATGGGCGCGGACGGCCCGGTTTAAAGGATCAAGAGCCATTCCCGCATTCCACGACTTCATCGAAGGGAGTTTGCAGCACCTGGTTACGGTTCATGGGGCCCTCTCCCGGAAAGGCAAATATGCTTTTGACCAGTGCGCCTTCCAACCCCTTGTTCACCGGACCCAGAAGCCGGGCCGGAAGATCGCGCAAGTCCGGGCGTCCCCTGAACACGGGCACGGGATTGGGCCACAGGGTTTGAAACACGGCTTCGCTCACGCGCGGGGCCAACGCGCAGACCGTCGCCGATGTCGCCGGGTCGGTCAGTTCGACGATCAAATTGACCGAATACGCTTTGGCTTGTTTGTTGGCGAGCGGGATATCCAGGGCGAGAAGACGAACTCCCGTTCGCGTCAGTGGCTTCGGTTGGGGCTTGTTTTGGCTCGACGCCGAATTGCTCACCAAGGACGTTCCCTCGCGCAGAAAACTCCGGTCAGCGGGGGCGGGGCGGAAATTCGCGGCCCTTTTTTCGCCTCGCGAGATGGCAAAACGCGACATGCGCGCCGCCAACTTGTCGCGCGCCGCGATGGCGTCGAATTTCTTTTCGTCGGTCGACGCTTTGCCCTGCTGTCGCGCCGCCAGCGTGTACCATTTGTAGGCTTCGGCGGGATCTGCCTCAACGGCCCAGCCCGCTTCATAGATGGCGCCAAGGCGGAACTGCGCCTTGGCAAATCCGCGCGCCGCCGAACTGCGGTACCATTTGAGGGCCTCACTGGGATCGTTGGTCACGCCACGGCCATCATAGTAAAGCTGGGCCAGTGCGAACTGCGCGCCGGGGTGTCTTCCGATATTTGCCGCGAGATCGTACCACTTGGCCGCTTTGCGGAAATCCTGTCTAAATCCCTCACCGGCCTCATACAGTTTTCCCAAGGTAAACTGGGCTTCGACGTGGGACTTTTCAGCCGCTTTTCGATACGAGCGAATGGCCTGGGAGAGGTCTTTTTCGACCCCGACGCCCTGGTGGTAAAGTTGCGCGAGTGCGAATTGGGCCGCGTGTTCACCCGCCGACGCCTTCGCCTCAAACGCCTGGAAGCGCGCAACTTGCTCGGCGTGAATACGGGCTTGTTCAATATCCGCTTCCGTATCGCGCAAGGCGAAATAAGCCGCGACCGAGGCCGCGGCAACAATACCTACGCCAACCCAAATGTGCTTACGGGCCATCTCTCAAGGTCTAGTGGTTTGGCCGAGACATATGGTACCCATACGACGGCTTCCCAAGTTCGCCCGGAAAGGCGCTCGATGCGTGGTGATGCCTTTGCATCACGAGCATCGGGCAACGCGTCCGGCGGGCTTGGGTAGCCGCCCTTCGGGTCCCATATCCCGGTTTCTCGGGGCGTCGCGTACCCTTGACGATGCAAAGGCATCGCCTACGGCCACGCTCCTGCCGAGAAGCCGGGATATGGGATCGTATGGGCACCATATGTCTCGGCCAGTCCACTAGTATTTCTTGATATAATTGTGATCGTTATCGCCAACCAGGGGACGATCGCTTCGCCGGGCGTCGGGTTTGTCGTAACAGGTCACTTTGGCGAGTTCGCGGTAGCAGTAGACCTCCGGACGGGGTATCACCTCGTCCTCCTTACAATAGGTCATTCCGCGTTCCTTGCGAACCAGTGAGCAGTCCTTGCCGCTGGCGAGCGAGACAACGTGATCGATCATGGTCTTGTCGGAACCGACCACGACCGCGCCGTCAACGGCGGCAAAGGGCGGGAGGGTTCCACACCCGCCGATCAACAGGCAAGCGGCTACGCTCGCAAATATTCGTGGCAATCGTTTCATCACAGAAACACCCAAGCCTCTTTCCATCGGTTCGATTCCCGTCATATCATGCCCCAACGTAGTTAAGGACCGGTTAAGCAGACGGGTGGGGAGACGATCATGGTCAGCACCAAAACCCCTATTTGCGATTTTGGATGGAAGGCCCCGGACTTCAGCCTTTCGGGCATCGACGGGAAATCCTACACCCTGGCGGACGTGCGCGGGCCGAAGGGCCTGCTCGTCATGTTCATCTGCAATCATTGCCCCTATGTGAAGGCCATCGCCGAACGGCTGGTGCGGGATGCGAAGGAGCTTCAGGCCCTGGGGGTTGGCGCGGCTGCAATCATGGCCAATGATTACACGCATTATCCGGACGATGCGCCCGACAAAATGAAAGTGTTCGCCGCCCAACACGGATTTACGTTCCCCTATCTGATCGATGAAACCCAGCAGGTGGCACGCGCCTACGACGCGGTTTGCACGCCGGACTTCTTCGGCTTTGACGCCGATTTGGGGCTTCAGTATCGCGGACGGCTGGACGAATCGGGGAAACAACCGGCCGGACCGAATGTCCGACGCGAACTATTTGAGGCCATGGAGAAGATCGCGAAGACCGGTCACGGACCGGAAGATCAGACCGCCAGCATGGGATGTTCCATCAAATGGCGTGAATAAGCGTGGCAAATGGCGTGAATAAGCATGGATTCGCACCAAGGATCAGTGATAAAGACCCACGGGAGATCGTATCCGCGTTGAATTGACTAATAGTCTCGGAGTTTCCAGTGGCCGACCAAGTACAAGACAATCTGCTTCGCGAAATTGACGAAGAGCTTCGCCAGGAAAAATATTCGAAGCTGTGGAAGCAGTACGGAAGTTACATAATTGCCGTAGCCGTGATCGTCGTCGGCACCGTCGCAGGATATCAGGGGTGGCGCACCTGGGATATCAAGACCCGCATGGAACAAAGTGATCGTTTCGAAGCGGCTCTGGAAATGCAGCGCTCGGGCGACCTAGAAGCGGCGCGCAACGCGTTCGTCGAACTTTCCGACGACGCAGGAGCCGGATACGCAACGTTGGCGCGTTTCCATGAAACCGCGATTCTGGCGAAGAACGGAGATCGAAACGCGGCCATCGAAAGCTACCGGCAAATTGCCGAAGAAACGTCCGCCACAGATGATTTTCGCAATCTCGCCATCATCCTCGGCGCCACGCTGGAATTGGACGACGCCGATCCGGCCCAGTTGGCGGCCCGGATCGAACCGTTGACGGGGCCCGAAAGCCCCTGGCGTTTCAGCGCCCTTGAAATTACCGCTTTGCTGGCCGTCCGCGCCGGAGATGCGGAAAAGGCGCGCACGGTATTCAAGCAACTGACCGACGACGCGGCCACCCCGCAGGGAATTAAGGGACGCGCGGCGGAAATGTTGGCATCGCTGGGATAATCGAGTATGGATTTTCACGGAACATGGCGGACAATCGCGTTGCTGACGGGCGTCGCACTAGTTAGCGCCGCCTGCGATACGTTGTTCCCGGACGCCCAAGATCCGCCCCTTCCCGGCGAGCGGTTGTCGGTTATGGTTCATTCCCGGACATTGGCGGCTGACCCCGAGTTGGCCGACGCCGAAATCCTGCTGCCGCCGCCGTCGATCAATCCGGATTGGCCGCAAGCCGGCGGCTACGCCAACCACGCCATGCACCATATCGAAGTAGGCGATTCCCTGAACGAAGCTTGGAGTGAAGACGTTGGTGAGAGCGCCGACGATGAAGAACGTCTGGTTGCTTCGCCCATCGCCGCAGGCGGAATGGTATTTACCATTGATGCGGATACTGCCGTATCGGCATTGGGCGGTGAAAGCGGAAACAAACTCTGGTCGGTGGAATTGACGCCGGACGAGGAAGATGACGGCCATATTAGCGGCGGTCTCGCCTTTGAGAACGGACAGGTTTTCGTCTCGACGGGGTTTGCCCAGGTTATCGCGCTCAACGCCAAGACCGGGGAAGTGAATTGGCGGCGATCCGTTGAGGCCCCCATGCGTGCAGCCCCCACGGTGCGCGGCGGCCGCGTTTTTGTCATTACACTGGACAACAAACTCTACGCCCTGAACGCCCAAACCGGTGAGACACTGTGGACGTACAGCGCGGCAACCGAGGTCGCAAGCCTTCTTGGCGGTGCAAGTCCGGCAGTTGACGAGGGTATCGTCGTGGCCCCGTTTACCTCGGGTGAACTGATTGCGCTGCGTGTGGAAAGCGGTCGTGTTTTGTGGACCGAGTCCCTGGCTGCGGTCAGGCGCACCGACGTCGTTTCAACGCTGTCGCACATTCGGGGGCGTCCCATCATCGACCGTGGCCGCGTATACGCCGTCAGCCACAGCGGGCAGATGGCGGCCATCGACCTGAGAAGCGGGCGGCGCGTATGGGACAAGGAAATTGGCGGTTTGGAAAACCCGTGGGTCGCCGGGGATTACCTGTTTTTACTGACCAACGACGCCGAACTGCTTTGCCTTTCGCGGAAATCGGGCCGGGTTTTCTGGGTTCAGTCCCTCCCGCGATTCGAGGATGAAGAAGACCGCGAGGACCCGATTGTCTGGACCGGACCGATCCTTGCCAGCGACCGGCTGATCGTCGCCGGTTCGCACGGCGAATCCTATGCCATTTCGCCATACGACGGACGGTTCCTTGGAAAAATGGACATGCCCGATGGCGTATCGGTTCCGCCCATCGTGGCTGGCGGCATCGTCTATGTCCTGACCGACAACGCGAGCCTCGTGGCATTGCGCTAAGGGCGCACTGAAACCGTTTGATCATGAATTTTACCGTTGCCATCATCGGCCGACCCAACGTCGGCAAATCGACTTTGTTCAATCGTTTGGTCGGCAAGCGATTGGCCATCGTGAACGATTCGCCGGGCGTGACCCGCGACCGCCGCGAGGGCGACGGGCGGCTCGCCGATCTTCGGTTTACGGTTATCGACACCGCCGGTTTGGAAGACGCCTTCGACGACAGCATGGAAGGGCGCATGCGCGCGCAAACCAACCACGCCGTCGCAATGGCAGACGTCGCTCTTTTGCTGATCGACGGGCGAAGTGGCCTGACCCCACTGGACAGTCATTTCGCCAGATGGCTTCGCACCCATGAAACACCGACCATCCTGCTTGCCAACAAGTGCGAGGGCCGCAAGGGCGACGACGGATTGTTCGAGGCGTTCAAGCTCGGTCTCGGCGACCCCATCGCGCTATCGGCGGAGCACGGCATCGGCATCGACGATCTGTATGACGCGCTCGTGCCATTCGCCGAAGCGGCGCGCGCGCGGGAAGAAAGCCAGACCTTCGAGACCGTCGACATCGACGACGATATTTCGGAAGAAGACGACGACGACGCGCCGCCGACACATCTGCAGATGGCCGTTGTCGGACGCCCAAACGTGGGCAAATCGACCCTGGTCAACAAATTAATCGGTGAGGACCGGATGTTGACCGGCCCCGAGGCCGGAATTACACGCGACGCCATCACCGTATCATGGACGTTCCGCGACCGCCCCATCCGCCTGATCGACACTGCGGGACTTCGGCGTAAGGCAAAGGTTAACGAACAACTGGAATACCTTTCGGTGAACGATTCCATGCGTTCCATCCGCTACGCCCATTGCGTGGTGCTGTTGATCGACGCCACCGCGCCGCTGGAAAAACAGGATTTGACCATAGCGCGGACCGTCATCGAGGAAGGGCGTTCGCTGGTCATCGCGGTCAACAAATGGGATCTGGCAGCCGATCGGCGCGGCATCATGCGCGCCATTGAGGACCGGCTGCAGACTTCGCTTCCGCAAGTTCGCGGCATCCCTGTGGTCACTCTGTCGGCCAAGACGGGTGTCGGTGTCGACAAGCTGCTGCCCGCCGTTTTCAAGATTTTCGATACCTGGAACACTCGCATTTCGACAGCCAATTTGAACCGTTGGCTCACCGAGGTCTGCGAACGCCATCCGCCGCCGCTGGCGCGCGGTCGCCGATTGCGCCTTCGCTATATGACCCAGGCCAAGGCGCGGCCGCCGACTTTCATTGTCTTCGCGAATATTCCCGAGGACCTGCCGGAATCCTACAATCGCTACCTTATCAACGGACTTCGCGAGGCCTTCGATCTGCCCGGCGTGCCGGTACGCATTCGAACGCGCCGGGGGAAAAACCCCTACGCCAAGGATTGACGGCGTTTTTTTTCTAATTTTCGTTACAAAACCGGTTTACTTCGGCACCGGAGAGGACTAGAAATCCCCCGTTCGCGGCGCTCCTCAAACGGGTCCCCGTCGATATCCGAAAGACAATTTGGAATAATAAGATGCTGCTGCGGATGCTACGCGCCCGCTCAGAAGGCAGCGCATCGCGGTTACTGCCTTCGTTTACCTGGCTTCAATCCATGGACCGGCCCACCCTGGGGGCCGATCTTTCGGCTGGCCTGACCGGCGCGCTGGTCATGCTTCCGCAAGGCGTGGCGTTTGCCATTATTGCCGGAATGCCGCCGGAATACGGGCTTTACGCGGGAATGATTCCGGCCATTATCGCCGCGCTTTTCGGCTCGTCATGGCATCTGGTGTCGGGCCCCACGACGGCAGCGTCGATTATCATCCTATCCGCCATCAGCGCATTTGCCGAACCGGGCTCAATCGACTACGTGCGCCTTGTGCTAACCCTGACATTCATGGTCGGTGTGATCGAGCTGGCCATGGGCCTTATGCGCATGGGCGTGCTTGTCAATTTTATCTCGCACACGGTCGCCATCGGGTTCACGGCAGGCGCGGCCATTCTGATTTCCGCCAATCAGATCAAACACTTCTTCGGCCTGGATATCCCCCGCGGCGCGCCCTTTTACGATATCGTGCGTATTCTCGCGGGCCACATTCAAGAGATATCCCCCGCGGTGACGGCTGTCGGCCTCGCTACGGTGATTGTCGGTATTGTTGCCAAACGTTACCTTCGCCGCCTCCCCTACATGATCGTGGCCATGATTGCGGCCAGCGTTCTGGCAGCCGTTCTAAACGGGTTTTTCGGGGCCTCTGTTCCGACCATTGGGGCCATCCCCTCGGGCTTGCCGCCGCTTTCATCACCGCAATTCTCCCTGGATGTGATCCGTGAACTGGCACCGACGGCGCTGGCGGTGGCGCTCTTCGCGCTGACGGAAGCGGTCTCCATTTCGCGGGCGCTTGCCGTGCGTAGCGGGCAGCAAATCGACGGCAACCGGGAATTCATTGGACAGGGCCTGTCGAATCTGGCCGGCAGCTTTTTCTCCGGCTATGTGGCAACGGGCTCGTTCAATCGCAGTGGCCTGAACTACGAAGCAGGCGCGAAAACGCCGCTGGCCGCGATTGCAGCCGGTGTGTTTCTGATGCCGGTCGTCTTTCTGGCGGCCCCTTACGCGATCTATTTACCGAAAGCGGCGGTGGCGGGAATTCTGTTTCTGGTCGCTTACGGCCTGATTGACATTCCCCACATTCGGCAAGTCATTAAATCCAGCCGATCCGAAACGACGGTGATGGTCGTAACCTTTTTCGCGGTCCTGTTCCTCAATCTGGAAATCGCGATTTTCGCGGGCGTTATCCTCTCGCTTTTCTTTTATCTCAATCGCACGTCACATCCGAACGTCGCCAGTCTGGCCCCGGACCCGGACGAACCCCGTCGTCGCCTGACCGCCGGAACCGATCTTCCCGAATGCCCGCAGGTCAAGATTGTTCGCATTGACGGCTCGCTGTATTTCGGCGCCGTGTCCAATGTGATCGAGAAGCTGCGACGGCTGGAGAAACGAGGTCCGGCGCAGATGCATCTTGCCGTCGTCGCATCCGGCATCAACTTCATCGATATGGAGGGGGCCGGAGCCCTGGTCGGCGAAGCCCGCCGCAGACGGCAGGCGGGCGGTCAACTTTACCTGATTGATCTTCATGAGACCGTAGCCTACCGATTGGAACGCGACGGCCACATCGACGCCATCGGCCGCGAGAATATTTTCGCTTCAAAAACGGCCGCCCTTGCAGACATCTACGCACGCCTTGAGCCCAACGCCTGCGCGACATGCACAAAACGCATCTTCCGCGAATGCGACACCGAGGCTCCAAAAAGTCCAACCAAGGAAGTACCCACCGAGATGCTTAGCACCGAAATTCGCGTGGCCAAGCGCGCCACTGCCGAACCGATCTATTCAGACACACGCAACACCAAGCCCCTTGAGGCCCACCGCCCCAGGGTCCTGGCATTGGTCGATTTCGACATAGGAGCCGAGAAAACGGTCCGCGCAGCCGCCCATCTGGCGCGTTCCGCCGATGCCGAACTCGCGCTGGGCCACGTCGCCAGCAGCGACTGGAGCAGCGGCTATGACTTTGCGCCCGGACTTGTTTCCGGCGACGCGTTCGCAGCCCTTCGCGGCTCGGCCCGCGCGCGTCTGGGCAAAATCGCCGCCGAGGCCGACATCAAGCCTACCGCCGTGCTGGCCGCAACAACGCCGGACCGCGGCAGGGGAATTCGTGAACTCGTCGGCGAATGGCGGCCCGAGATTATTATCGTCAACGCGCAGTCGAATTTCGATATCGCCGACAGGCCGTTTGTCGATGTCGACACGCCTTATGGAACCGTCCATTGCGAAATTCGCAAAGTCGGTGCAACGTTCCCCGAGCTCCAAGAGAACCCGCCCAAGTCCCCGAATTCCATATCCGACTAGCACTCAAACGGCGGGCATCCGGGACTCTCGTCCCTGCCCCGGGTGGACGCCCGCCCCACAAAAACGCATAAACAGAAATGCAGGTGGATCAAGTAAAAAGCTGGTTTCGGGGCCGACAATAAAATGGATTCTGATCAATCTTCGGAAGACCCCAAAATTACCATTGAAAGATTGCGTTCTCGCGTTCTGGAGTTGGAATACCTTCACGAGCGTGTGGAAGGTAATGCGTCGGCAATGATCGGGATGGCGGAAGAACTTGCCATCGCCAAGGACGAAGCAGAGGCTGCCCTTCGACAGCACAAAGAAGATCAAAAGACAATTGAAAGATTGGCTCTCTATGACCCGCTGACCGGACTGGCCAATAGAAATCAGTTCGCGCGGCGCTTCGAATATGCAATTCGGCAATCCAAGCGAAACCGATTGCGGTTTGCCCTGTTGATGCTGGACCTTGACGGGTTCAAGGCGGTGAATGACACGTTCGGGCATCTGATAGGTGATGAATTGCTAAAATTCGTTTCCGATCAATTCTCCGCTGCGACCCGTGACACGGATACGGTCGCCCGTTTGGGCGGCGACGAATTTGCGCTAATCCTCACGCGGCTCGATAAGGATGACAGAGCCTCCAAAGTCGCCGACAGGATAATTGACAAGCTCTCCAAGCCAGTCGAATTGGATGGAAGTCTGGTTAAAACCGGTACAAGTATCGGAATTAGCGTTTATCCCCGTGACGGCGAGGATAAAGACGAGCTTCTCAGCAAGGCCGATAAAGCCCTCTATTCCGCGAAAGCCCGCGGCAAGGGCGTTTATCAATTTTTCAATGATGAAATTGATAAACAGGCAAGGGCCGCTCATATCCTGGAAAACGATTTGCGTTTGGCAATTGTACGCAATGAATTCCTTATGCACTACCAACCGCAACTGGTCACCAGCACCGGACAGGTCATATGTGTGGAAGCCTTGGCCCGTTGGCAGCACCCCACGCGGGGACTGCTGCTTCCCGAAGAATTCATTGAAGCCGCCGAATCCACCGGGTTGATAAATCACCTCGGAAAGGTGGTGTTGAACTTATCCTGCCAACAATGCAAATCATGGATCGACGATGGGCTTGACCTGCCTCGGGTTGCCGTAAACGTCTCGCCCATTCAGATTCAAGACGAGAATTTTGTAAATATCGTTGAAAGCGCTCTCGCTGATTCCGGTCTGGACCCGAGATGTCTGGAACTGGAAATCACCGAGTCCATCATGATGAAAGATGTCGAAAACGCCGCCAAAACGCTTAGTCGGTTGCATCTGCTCGGCGTAAGTATGTGCATTGACGATTTCGGGATCGGATATTCTTCATTACCTTATTTGAAAGCGCTGTCCATCCAGCGGCTAAAAATCGACCCGAGTTTCATCATGAGCTTAACAAATGACCCGAACGATGTGTCCGTCGCCGCGGCCATTATTAAAATGGGGCGCAGTCTCGAACTTGAAATCATCGCCGAGGGAATAGAGACGGAATTTCAGGAAGGCGCCGTTCGCCGGATGGGTTGTGACATTCTTCAGGGCTTTCTGATCTGCCCGCCGCTGCCGTCCTCAGAACTTTCCGAATGGGTTACGAAGCGAAATTCCAAGGATCGCTGACAGGGGCTCACTTCTCGACACTTTCTTCCAGGGCTTTGCGAAGCTCCTGGTTCGAGTACGGCTTGCTGAGCACCGCATAGCCACTTTCCAGCAATCCCGACTTCGCCAGTTCGGCTTTCGGATATCCCGACGTCAAAACAACCCGCAGGCCAGGGTGGA
>JABGRG010000076.1 GCA_018648445.1 Rhodospirillales bacterium
GTTCCATTGCATACCCAGCATAGCTGAGTGTTGCACTTCGTTTCGGAATCTAGCGCGGCGCGCGCACTCTTGAACAAGAAGAAGACAATTTATAAGGAATCGACAATGGAATGTATATTTTTTTCTCTGATATTTGTAATTATTTTTCACACCAGAATTGGCGCTTAAATAGCCGCATTACACATGATGATGTTCACGATAATCTAATGAAACCCCAAAAAATTTTGTCATAAATGTAGAATAATAACATTTACTATCGCAGAAAACTTACCGCTTTTTTCATCGGTCAATCGGTCCTGAAACTGTCTATGATTTCAACTTGGCAAGGCGCTCGATTGCACGTTTTCCCCGAGCGTGGCGCTCTCCAACCTCCGGGGATTGACGAAGGGAAATTGCCATTGCCAGGATATCGACGACAGCCATATAGGTGGCCGGAGTCGACATAGGCGTGTAGGAAACAAAGTCCTCGCCCGCGACGATGTCGATTGAGACAGTCGCCTCCCTGGCAAGCGGTGACCCCGGCTCGGTCAGGGCGACGACGCTGGCCCCGGATTGCTGCGCAAGCCCGACCACATCCAGCAAGGGCCGTGAGCGGCCATTAAAAGAAACCCCCAAGATCACATCGCGCGGACCAAGAATTCCGCTGGTGACCACCTGGGTGAAGTAGTCCGGCGTTACCGAGGAGGGAATGCCAAGGCGGTAGAACTTATCGCGGGCTTCGACCGCGACAACATGTGCGGCACCATTTCCATAGCATTCGACGCACCGGGCTTGGGCAATCAAATTGGCGGCAGCATCGATTTGTTGGGGGTCCAACCCATCGCGCACGCCCGACAGGGCGACAACGAACGAATCAAATACCTTTCGGATCACTGTTTGCGTATCGTCGTTGCGGGAAATGTCTTGATGCATGAGGTTTTCATGCAGAACCAGCCCTTGAGCGTAACGGACCTTGAAGTCCGTATAGCCGGAAAAACCCAATTTTCTACAGAAGCGAACCACAGTCGGCTGACTGACCGAGGCAGCCGTGGCGATCGTCGCCACGCCCATGCCGGTGATTCCCTGTGGATTCTTGATGATGTAGTCAGCGATACGCTTCTCCGCCGCGCCAAGGCGATCCATCCTGGCCCGAATCAATGCGAGAATATCTCTAACCGGCGTGTGTTCATTCATGGCGCATCAATACCCAGCACGGAGGATTGTCCATTGGCGGCGCACTCTTTGCCGCCTCGATCAGGGCCTTTGTTTGTCCCGGCGAAGAAGAAAGCTTGTCGCGCGCACAAATCAACCCTGCCATACGCATTTCATAAATGTTTCGGTTTGCAACTACCATCAATGCAGCAATCTTACTAACAAGAATGTCATGTTGGCAGGATACAGGAAAGAGTTTAACTGGATTGACCTGCCCCCGTTAAGTGGTCCAGCATTTAAGTTAGAGTTTGGCGCGGTTGATCGCCCTGCTGGACGGGACGGAGCGTAGCGTAAGCCCGTTCGGCAGGGCGAGGCAAGATGGTTTCGGGCGCGGGCGGAACGTAGCCCAGAGAGCTGTGTGGTCGGATCGTGTTGTAGTGGTGTCGCCATCGTCCGATGAGCACTGTTGCCTCCTTCAGAGTGTAGAAGATTTCGCCGTTCAGCAGCTCGTCGCGGAGCTTGCCGTTGAACGATTCGTTGTAGCCGTTCTCCCAGGGGCTGCCTGGTTCGATGTAGAGCGTCTTCACGCCGATCCGGCCAAGCCAATCCCGAACGGCATGGGCCGTGAACTCCGAACCATCGTCGGAACGAATGTGGTCGGGTGGGCCGTGTTCGACAAACAGTGTGGCAATGCACTTCAGGACGTCATCGGGTTTCAGCTTTCGATCGACCTTGATGGCCAGACACCGCCGGGTAAATTCGTCGATTACGGTCAGCATGCGGAAAGCCCGACCGTCATGGGTTCGGTCCATGACGAAGTCGTAGGACCAGACATGGTTCGGCCAACTCGGGCGCAGGCGGACGCATGATCCGTCATTAAGCCAGAGCCGTCCGCGTTTCGGTTGTTTCTGCGGGACTTTAAGCCTTCGCGCTGCCTCTCGAACCGGTGGCGCTCAGCGCTCAGCCCGTCGCCAGATGCGCTGCACCCGTTTGGCATTGACGTGCCATCCTTCCGCGCGAAGCAGAACGGTGATACGCCGATAGCCATAGCGACCATAATGTGTCGCCAGACGGATGATCGCCGCCGTGAGAGCATCTTCGTCCGGACGACCGGCCGGAACCCTGCGTTGGGTGGAGCGGTGCTGGCCCATCGTCTGGCAGGCCCGGCGCTCAGAAATTCCCAACGCGTCTTGAAGATGATCAACACAACGCCGGCGACGGGCGGGGCTTAGTAATTTCCCTCCAGCGCCTCTTTCAATATCAGCTTGTCCAAGGTCAGATCAGATATCGCTTTGCGGAGCCGAGTGTTTTCCTTCTCAAGCTCCTTCAGACGTCGTGCCTGGTCAACCTTCAGACCACCGTATTCACGACGCCAACGATAATAACTCTGCTCGGAAATCCCCAGACGACGACAGATCTGACCCGTCGTCTCCCCTTGGCTCAGGCACACCTCCGCCTCGCGAAGCATGCCAATTATCTGTTCAGGACTGTAACGTTTGCGGCTCATTCAAACCTCCTCAAATCTCAGGTCAGAATGCGCCAAAACTCTTAATCAATCCGGACCACTTCTAGGGGGTCAGGTCATTAGGATGACGGACCAATCTCACCGGCCCGCGGCTCTCATAGAAACTGCACCACCTAGGATAGGTTGGTCACGCCGCCGCAGGTCATTCCGCGGTCCATCAACCTGGCAACTCGGTAACGTGACTATTTCACTTTCAGGGTTTCATGTAGGATCATCGATCTCGGGCGGCAGCGCCCCTCGGCGGCGGAGGATCCGGTGGGTAACGGCGGCGAAACGGCGAACGAAGAAGGCGGGACGAGATCAGGGGCAGACATCGCCGCTCTGCTGACCAACGGCGAATTTTTGCGTGTTTGGGGGGCCGGCGCCCTCCTCGGCATCGTGCGCTGGCTGGAAATGCTGGCTGTCGGCATCTTTGTCATCGATCTTACCGGTTCGGCTGCAACCGTTGCGATGGTTGGTTTCATGCGCATGCTTCCGATGCTGCTGTTGGGCGCGGTGGCGGGCACGCTGGCCAGCCGCTTTAGTCGCCGAACCCAGATGCTGGTGGGCGCCAGCGTTGCCGGCCTGTTCGCACTGATTCTCGGCCTGTTGGCCTTGGCCGGCACCATCGCCGTGTGGCAAATCGCGCTGGGTTCATTCCTCACCGGTATCCTGTGGACGGGTGATTTTCCGATCCGCCGCACCATCCTGGCCGACATTGCGGGGCCTGCCCGCATCGGCACGGCAATGTCGCTCGAATCCGCGACCAACCACGTAACCCGGTTGCTGGGCTCCGGGCTGGGCGGCCTGCTGGTGGGTGCCGTTGGTCTCGAAGGCACCTATCTGCTGGGGGCTGCGATGTACGCCCTCGTCGTGGTCCTGTTGCGGGGCATCGGGCATTCCGAAGCGGGAACGCCCGGCTACCGTAGCAATATGCTGGCCGACATTGTGGACGGTTTTCGATCTATTGCAGCCCACCGCTTTTTGGTGGCATTGCTGGCCATGACCGTCATCCTAAATTTCTTTGGCTTCGCCTATATCGCGATGGTGCCGGTTATCGGCCGTACGGCGCTGCATGTCGACGCTTTCGCAATTGGCCTGCTGGCTTCGACCGAGGCCGCAGCCAGCCTCATCGCTTCCCTCATTTTCGCAGTGTTGGCGCCACGCCGTGGCCTTGGCGCTATTTACACCGTCAGCGTTCTCGTATTCATGGGAGGTGTGCTGATCTTCGCTTTATCGCCCAGCTACTGGCTCAGCCTTGCCGTAATGGGGTTGACGGGGGCGGCCTTGGGTTGCTTCTCGGTGACCCAGAGTACGCTGTTGCTGCAGGCCTCGCCGCCCGCCTTAAAAGCCCGAGCCATGGGGGCGCTGGTCATTTGTATCGGCCTCGCCCCCTTCGGCATGCTGCACATGGGCTGGTTAGCCGAACTCCTGGGTGCACCCGCCGCCGTGGCTATCTCGGCCGCCGAAGGCGTCGTCGCCGTGATTGCGGTGATGTTTCTGTTTCCCCGCATCCTCATGGCAAACCCGCCGGGTGCCGAGGTCAGGCGGCGGCCGTAAAAAGACGGACCACCTCATTCCAAATGGATTGGGGTCACAAGGAAAACCAAGTTTTCGGGCCTTTATTGCGCGTCGGCGCGCCTCAGGGGTATCAGACCTCTATCTCCCTGAGCTTCGCCAAGCGGTTTACGAGATCTAGCTGGATCAGCGCCGATTCGACCATGTCATCCACGGGAACAGACTCGTTGGCGGCATGGCCGGCACCTCCGCCGGGCCCGAAATTGATAATCTCGATCCCGCGCTCGGCGAAGTGGCGTCCGTCTGACGCTCCCACGGCGTTGGCAAAGCGGGCGGCCCGTCCCGTTCGGGCTTCGATAGCCTCACAAAAGGCGGTCACCGCCGGCCCGTCCGGTGCAGCCTTGAAGCCGGGAGTGCCGGTCAGCAGTTCCAACTTCCACGAGTCTGCCGGTTCACCGGCGGCAACCAGTATTTCGTCGATTTCGGCCACGGCGCCATCGATGGATTCGGACGGGATGAGGCGGCGGTCCACTTCCATCCAGCAGTCGCTCGGCACCACATTTGTGTTGTTTCCGCCGTGGAACTGTCCGAGGCTCATGGTCGAAATCATCTCGCCGTCGCGCCGCCCGGCCAAACGCGGTTTCAAGTTTTCGATAAGGCGCGTCGCCAGCCGGATCATGCGCTCCACTGCGTTATCGCCGGCGTCCGGGGCACCCGCATGGGCCGAAGCGCCGGAGGTTGTGATGCGCACCCACATGGGGCCGCGCTCGGCAATAATGAGGGCGTTTCCCGTCGGGGCGCCAAGGATCAACATATCCGGATCGACATGGTCGGCTTCTCCCAGAAATGCCATGCCATTCGGCCCCAGGTTTTCCTCGTCACCGACAAAAGTGAAAACGATTTCGCCGTTGGACGGCCCGCCGCGGCGCGCAATTTCTTCGGCCAGCCACAGGTGCACGGCTGTGCTTCCTTTGCAGTTGGCTGCCCCTAATCCAAAGATTAGGCCGTCTTTCTCCGTCGCTTGGAAGGGCTCGGTCAACCATTCAGCGCGGTGGCCAACACCGACGGTATCAATATGCGTGTTGAAGACCAAGCTCGGCCTACCCGAACCCATGCGCGCCACGACGTTATCAACGTTGTCGGCACGGCTCAGCACGTCCACCGTATATCCTGCCGCCTTGAGACGATCGGCCAACCAACCGCATATCTCGCGGGTGTCCCCGGGCGGGTAGGCTGACGGCCGCTTGATGGCTTCACCAAGGATTAGGACGAGTTTGTCGGCAAGTTTTATTTCGTTGATTCTGTAAGTGCTCATTTCGATCCTCCCGGTTTTTCGGCAAAGCGTTCGATGGAAAACGGAGAAACGTCCCGGTGGGCCGTGCCATTGGTGATGAGTTCCGCGGTGAGTTGTCCGAGAAGGGGCCCCAGGGTATAGCCGTTGTTGCTGACGACACAGAAAAAGCCCGGCACGCCGGGAACCGGACTTAGAAGCGGCGCGCCATCCAGGGTTGCCATGATACCGGCCCAGCTGCGAAGAACGTGGAGGCTGGAAATTGCCGGAATCAGCCGCTGCGCAACCCAAAGATTGCCCTCAATGCTGGAGCGTGAGGTGAGGCTGCTTCCGGTGGTTTCGTCGAAATGGGCGGTCCACGCGCCGCCAATGACAAAATGACCGTCGCCCACCTGTTTAAGCGTCAGATGCCGTCCGGCATGGGCGACCAGTTTGTCGGTCAACGGCGGACAAGGTTCAGTGACAATCATTTGAATGGGTGCCGTCGTAAGCGGAACTCGGACACCCAGCATGGCAGCCAGATTGGGCACCCAGGCCCCGGCTGCATTGACGACCCGTGCGGCATAAATTTGCCCACGGTCGGTCGTGACCGTGAACCCGTTCCGGGTTTTTTCCAGTCCCTGAACTAGAGTGCCGGAAAACATCCGCGTCCCGGCTTTCTCTGCCGCGTGCAGAATGGTTGACGTCGCCGTCAATGGATTGAGCTTGCCCTCCTGCGGGCAATACGCGCCGCCCGCCATACCTTCGGCGACGACCGGGACCATATCGCGAAGCTCCGATGCTCCAACGATGTGCGATTCGACACCCAGGGATCGCTCGATTTCTGTCTTGCGCCGCAGATAGTCCAGTTGCGCTTCCGTTTCGGCAACGATGACGCCACCCGAAACCTTGATGTCGACGCCGTTGCCCATATCACCTGAAAGTGTTCGCCACAGTTCCATTGCTTCAGGCCCGAGGGGGAGCATCGACGCGGTGGGCGAGGTCCGAATGACCTCGGGATCCGCGATGTCGTACGAAATGACTTGCACGTGAAGGCTTCCCGCATTGACGCCCGATGCCTGGCAATTGGGTTCGCCGCGATCGACGAGGGACACGTTGATCCCCTCGCGCGACAGGTAATAGGCAGTGCAAATGCCAATGATGCCGGCGCCGACCACAAGGACGTCGGTTTCAATCGGCTTCTGCCAGCGCGTGGTCGGGCGGACGGCGGATAGCGCTTCGGGGCCCTTTTCAGCGAATTCCTTAAAACCGTGCCACTCGGGTTTTTCCCTAGCCAGCGCGGCGGCCGGTATCGGTTTGACGGGCGGACGAGGGTGGAAGAAGTCGAACTCGTCCGGAGTTTTGCCGGTCGCTTCTGCGACCAGTTTTACAAGGAGGTGTTGACAGTTGCGACCTTGGCACCGCCCCATACCGCAGCGGGTCAGTTTCTTGATCTCGCCCAGGGTTTCGAAGCCCTTTGCAATGCGTTTGCGAATTTCCCCCGCGCTTACACTCTCGCACCGGCAGACAAGCGCATCGTCTGATATCTGATCCATGCGCACGGGCGGGGTCTTAAAAACGGTCCATAAGGCGTCTTGGAAATCAAGGCTGCGCTTGAGTGTTCGGCGCGCCGCCCGGCCTTCGTCTTCAAGATCGGCAGTAACGGTTTTGCCAAGATTCCGTGCGGCCTGGAGTCCGGCCAGCGTTCCTTGTGCGCCAGCGACGCGCGAACCCTGAATTGCCCCTCCGTCACCGGCCACGAAGACCCCGGGAACCAAAGTTTCACCATTGTCATCGCGAACGGTGACCAGATTGCCAAGCCCTGTTTCGACGTAGTCGTGACGGCACCCCATTTGCCGTGCCAATTCCGTTGCCGATAGGAAACCGTAACCCGCGCTGACCACATCGACATCGAAAGCGGTTTCGGTATCGGGGATGATACGGCCGTCCGCGCCGAGACGTGCGGTGAAGGCGCGTTCGACCCGGCCGTCTCCTTCCACGCGTGTGAGGACGCGACCGTATAGGAGTGGAACTCGGCGCCCCAGCAGACCGAGAAGATAGCCGCCGCCGGTTGCCATCAAATCCGGCGCGGCGAAGAAAGCACGCGCCGTGGCCCAAGCCTTGGAAGGGCCGGGAAAGGAGCCGGCTTCAACAACTGCCGCGACTTCGGCCCCGCCCCGCAACAGCTCGGCCGCGACCTGCAGATTCAAGGGACCATTGCCCGCCAACAGTATGCGCCGGCCCGGCGCTACGCGATAGCTGCGCAAGAAGGTCTGCACGGCACCCGTCGTCATGAAGCCCGGCAGTGTGCCTCCCGGAACGGGTAGGGGGCGCTCATAGGCCCCAATGGCTAGGATGATCTGCGGCGCGCTGAAGACGAAAGTCTTGCCGTCTTGAAAAACGCCAAGCCCGTCGGTCGCGGATGCGGACCACACGGTGGCCTCGTCCAGAATCTCAATACCCGCTTTGCGCACGTCCTCGATAAGGTCCAATCCCCGGCGGAACTGTGTATCAAGCGCCGAAATGTCGCCAACGGCGTGGCTAGAGGCAATTTGCTTGAAATATTGACCGCCCGGGGTTGAACGTTCGTCGATAAGAACGACGCGGGCGCCGGCCATCGCCGCCGCCTTGGCCGCGGCGAGCCCGGCTGGTCCTGCCCCCACGACAGCGACGTCGCATTCGCGCATCGGCGCCTCGCCTTCGGGTCGGGACGCCAAAGGCGGAGTATCCTGGGTAACGGGCAGAGTCAGATAGCTCTGGCGTTCCACCCGCATTCCGTTGCGGGCCTTGGTCATGCAGGCGCGCATGCTGGCGCGGCCGTCCACGGTAACGACGCATTCGTAACAGCATCCCATTCCGCAATAGATACCGCGTGCACCGCCCTTGTGATCGTGACGAAGATCGAGCTTTCCAGCCGCGGTCAAAGCGGCGGCAAGGGTTTCGCCTTCGAGGGCAGAGATGGTTTCCCCCTCAAATGTGAAGGAAATGTCGTGTCCGCTCGCTCGAATGCCCGGAGTTTCGATGCGGGGCATGGAGTTAACGTCCCTTGAACCGTGGCTCGCGTTTTTCCACGAAGGCGGCAATCCCCTCGTCATGATCCTCGGTCTGCCAGAGCAGAAGTTTGCGCTCAAGGCTCAGGCTTTCGTCCAAGGGCATCTTGTCGTTCATGCGGATTTCCTGCTTGATCATCCGCGTTGCGACAGGCGACCACTTTGCGATGGTTTCAGCGATGTCGAGCGCGCGCTCCACGGTTTTGTCAACGGGTGCGACCTCGACCGCAAGGCCCCAGGCGCATGCGGTTTGCGCGTCGATGGGTTCGCCAGTCATCTGCATGTACATGGCCCGTGTGCGGCCGATGATTCGCGGAATGCGCTGGGTGCCGCCGTCGCCCGAGAAGGCCGCGATCTTCACCTCGGGTGATCCGAAGCGCGCGTTTTCGCCGGCGATCACAATGTCGCACAATGTGACGAGTTCGCATCCCCCGCCCAGAGCCCAGCCGTTGACGGCGGCGATCAGCGGTTTCCCGAAACCTTCGATGGCTTTCCAGCTCAAAAGCCGATCCTTCTCACCCCACATAGGGATGCCGCCTTCGGGCATTTCCTTGATGTCGGCCCCGGCTGAAAAGGCCTGCTCGCCACCGGTCAGCACGATGCAGCGGACGTCGTCGTCTGTTTCGGCTTCCATCAGGGCCGTAGCGACTTCAACGAGCAAAGCCTTGCTCAGGGCGTTCCGCGCCTTGGGGCGGTTGAGACGGATGGTCATGACAAAAGGACGGGGCTGCTCGACGATAATGTGTTCCATTTTTTCCTCTCCCTTTCTCATTTCGGCACCGGTGTTTCCGCATCCAGCAGCCGCGCGTCCTTCAGAGCGGTCCAGAATTCCGGCGGTATCGATTCCTCGAACCAGTGGGCGGCCGATTGCACTTGTTCGGTGGTTCGCGGACCCGGCGTTACGGCTGCAACCACCGGATGGCCGAGTGGAAATTGCAGGGCCGCGGCACCCAGGGAAACGCCGAAGTCATCGCAAACGGCTTCAATCCGACTGATCCTGCGCAAGACATACGTATCGGGGACGCCTTCATTGAAGCGTGCGCTTGCCGCCAGAATGCCCGAATTGAAGGGTGCCGCGGAAATGACCGACGCCTCGCGGCGCTCGCACAAGGGTAACAATTCTTCAAGCGCCGTTTGGTCCAGGAGCGTATAGCGCCCGGCCAACATGAAAACGTCGAAATCCACTTCCCTTAGACACTCGGTACAAACGGGGCAGGAATTGACGCCGACGCCGAGGGCGCCGACGACGCCTTCGGCCTTAAGACGATCCAGCGCAGGATAGGCCCCGTTCAAGGCTTCCCGTGAGCGTGCTTTCCAACCTTCGGGCCCATGATTGTCGGGGTCAATATCATGTATGAAGACGATATCCAGCCGGTCGGTACCCAGTCGTTCGAGGCTTTTTTCGATGGAACGAAGAGTTGCGTCGAATCCGTAATCAAAATGGTCTGGGTAACGTCCAACTTTGGTTGAAATCACGAACGAACCACGGGGCATCTTTGCTAGAAGGCGGCCTGCGTGGCGCTCGCCGAATCCAGCGCCATACAATGGCCCGGTGTCAAAATAGCGAAAACCCAGATCCCAAGCGGCTTGGTAAGCAGTGTCGGTCTGAGCTTTGTTGACCGGTCGGTCGGCGCGGATGCCCCCAAGCGCCGAACCGCCCAATCCGAGAGCCGGAATCGTCACTTGCGTATTTCCGATTTGACGGCGGCTTTGCGGGTTCATAACCTCGTCCTAATTCGGAAGCCTGAAAAACTGGCGAATAGTTTGCTGGAGAGACAGAAATGAGCAATGAGGAAGCGCCCGCACTGAACCTCTACTACGACGACGTAGAGATCGGGGGCGAACTGACGACGCCGGCCCATGTGGTGACCTATGAGGACATCCTCAAGTTTGCGGACGTCACCCTGGACCATCATCCCCTGCATGTGGATGAGGAGTATTGCAAGAAAACCAAATTCGGACGCCCCATCGCACACGGCTTGTATGGGCTTTCGCTGATGGAAGGCCTCAAAACCAAGCTCAAGATGTATGAAACGACTTCGATTGCTTCGCTTGGATGGGACAAGGTACGCTTCAAAGCTCCGATTTTTCCGGGAGACGAAGTCCATGTGCGGGTGGTTTTCGCGACCAAGCGCGACAGCAGCAAGCCGGGCCGTGGCGTCGTGACCGAGTCGGTGTTGCTTATCAACCAGAACGACGATGTGGTTACCGAAGCCGAGCACGCAACCCTTCTGATAAAGCGGGGGTACGACGAGACAGGCGCGCCCGTCTGAATTTGACCTATTCACCGTCATTGATCGACGAATCGCCGGAAGCCTGCTGCGTCCGCCGCCTCAATCATTTGCGCAGCCGTCTCGGGGTTTAGCGGAAGGAGCGGCGGACGTGGAAACGCGCTGTCGATGATTCCCAGATGCTGCAGGCAGGTCTTGATGCGGGTGTGCATGTCCATGGCAGGTGGCGCACCATAAATGGCACGGACAATGGGATAGAGAACATCCCCTGCGCGGCGCATGGCAGCAAGGTCTTGGGCCTTGGCCGCGCGCCAGAGATCGACCAGGAAATGGGGCGCCAGACTGGCCAGACCCGAAAGAATTCCATCCGCCCCGACCGCTGTCTGAGCCAGGAACCAATCGAAGTTTGACGGCAGAACCGCAACATGCGGGGCGACGTCCTTGATGCGGCGCCAGTGGTCTTCGTAGGCTTTGAGGGAATTGCTGCCTTCCTTGATGGATTCGACACCGGGAATTTGAGCTAGCGCCGCCAGGACATCCGCCGAATATCCAAGCCCCGATGCAATCGGATACTGGAAGATGGAAACGGGACGACCCGCGCCATCCAATACCGCTTTGGCGTAGGCGGTTACGGCTTCCACCGAATCGGCCCCGCCGCCCGCGAACTGAGGCAAGGGGAACAAAACCGCGCCGTCGGCTCCGGAGTTTGCCGCATCCTTCGCCTGCCGGACCGCTTCTGTCGTTGAATAGGCGATGACACCGGCGATGACGTTCTTGGCGGTATCCGTCTCGGCCCGGGCGAAGGCGACGACTTCGGCTCGTTCGCCATCGGAAAGCGTGGCCCCTTCGCCAGCATGACCGTTGACGAAAACCGTCGAGATGTCAGGGAGCGTTGCGCAATAGGCAATGATCCGGCGGAAACTATCCCAATCGATGGCACCGGAATCCGTGAAGGGAAGAACGGTGGCGACAACGACATCTTTCAATCTGATATCAACCATGGCTTCGTCTCCCTCGGTTACCCGGCCAGGATGTCGTCACGCAATCCCATTGGCCCTTCGCGGAAGATGCGCGGGTCCATGGGACGAAGGTCCGGTGCCACTTTCGGCTGGAATCCGATATGGTCGAGCACGTCTTCCTGCATGCGGATGCCCGGTGCGATCTCGGTGAGGACGATACCTTCCGCTGTCATGCGGAACACGGCCCGCTCGGTCACGAAAGTGACATCTTGGCGGTTTTCCTGCCCCATGCGCGCGTTGTAGCTGATCTGCTGAACCTGCGGGACAAACTTTTGGACCCGGCCTTCCTGATCGATGCTTATAGCCCCGTCGGCCACCGTGACCTTGAGCCCACCGCCTAGAAGCGTGCCGCTGAACACGATCCGCTTGGCGTTCTGGGTAATGTCGATAAACCCGCCGGCCCCATCGGCGCGATTTCCGAATTTTGTGACGTTGACGTTGCCTTCGGCATCGACTTCGGCGAAGGAAACGAAAGCCACATCCAACCCTCCCCCATCATAAAGGTCGAACTGATAGGGTTGGTCGACGATGGCGGTGGGATTGAAGGCGCTTCCGAAATCCAGGCCAGACCGTGGAACACCACCGATGATCCCAGCTTCGCCCGTAAGCACGAACAGATCCGATATCCCTTCTTCGGCGGCCACGTTGGGAATGCCCGCCGATACACCGACGCCGACGTTCAGCACCGCTCCCGGATACAGGGCGAAGGCTGCACGGCGGGCCATGACGCGGCGGGCGTTCAAGGGATCCGGTTCGATGGTCGCCAGCGGGCGGGGAAGCTCGCCGCAGACACTGGGATCGAAGTCCGTGCCAAAGGTTTGCCCTTGGTTCTCGTCGACAACGATATGATCGACAAGGAAACCTGGAATTTTCACCATCTGCGGGTGAATGGAGCCGCTACGCGCCAGCCGCTTTACCTGACAGATGACGATACCGCCGTTGTTGTGCACGCCTTGCGCGATGGATAACCCCTCCAGGGTCGTGCCTTCGTGCTCCATGCCGATGTTGCCGTCCTCGTCGGCGGTGGTGCCGCGTATAATCGCGACGTTTGGCGTGAAAGCCCTGTAGAAAAGCCACTCACGGTCGGCCAACTCGACGACCTCGATCATATCCTCGGTTGCGGCGTCATTCATCTTGCCGCCTTCCTGGCGCGGATCCATGTAGGTTTGAAGCCCAACATGCGTAACGACCCCCGGCTGTCCGGCGGCGACGGCCCGATGCATCTGGGCGATTACCCCTTGCGGCAGGTTGTAGGCCTCAACCTCGTTGGCGACGATCAATTTCATGAAGTTGGGCTGCGGGCCGTAATTGCCGCCGATCACCCTCTTCACCAGTCCCTTATGGGCCAAATGCCCCATCCCCAGTTCCTTGAAATCGCCGACCCCGGTGGTATGAACCACCGTCAGGTCCCGAGGATGTCCTGCGTTCAGGAAGGTCTGTTCCATCTGCGCCAGAATCGACTCGGCCACCCCCATGCCGCCCGAGCCGCCAACGACAATGGTGTCGCCGTCCTTGATAAAAGCCACAGCCTGTTCCTGTGTCACGATGCGATCTTGCATGATCTTCCCGTCCTCGTATGTCATTCCGGCCGACTAGGCTGGCCGATTATACCTTGGCGATCTGCCGCGCGATGATAATGCGTTGAATCTGGTTCGTTCCCTCGTAGATCTGCGGCAGTTTGATGTCCCTGAAAAGGCGCTCGATCCGGTATTCCTGGGAATAGCCGTTGCCTCCGTGAATTTGTAGTGCGTTGGTGACGTGGCGCATGGCCATGTCTGTGGTGAAAAGTTTGGCCTGGGCGGCTTCCTTGGCGATCGAAAAACCCGCATCCAGAAGCCTCGCCGCGTGATGGATCATTTGCCGCGCCGCCGCAATATCCGTGGACATGTCTGCCAGCATGAACTGAACGGCCTGAAAATCCAAAATGGGTTGGCCAAATTGGATTCTGGTCCGGGCGTATTCCAGCGCGTCCTCGTAGGCGGCGCGCGCGATCCCGAGCGACATGGCGGACATCATGATGCGGCCGTAATTGAAATTCCCCATCATCATCTTGAAGCCCTCGCCCTCGGAACCGATGCGGTCCAGGGCCGAGATCCGGCAGTCGGTGAAATTGATCTGACAGGTGGCGAGGCCATGCATTCCGAGAAGCTTTTCCTTGCGCCCACGTTGCAGACCGGGATTGTCGCCGTGAATCAGGAAACAACTGATGCCGCGTGTTCCCTTGTCGGCGGTTGTCTTGGCCAACACGACGATCAGATCGGCGACCTGTCCCATAGTCACCCAGGCCTTGGTTCCGTTGATAATGTAGTCGTCTCCATCCCTGCGGGCGGAGGTTCGGATTCCAGCCACATCGGACCCAAAATCGGGCTCCGAAATGGCGGTCGCCGGGATGATCTCACCGCTAAGGATACCCGGAACAAGCACTTTCTGGCGTTCATCGCCATGCTCAACGAGGAACCGCGCCGCTTCAACCGGCAGGGCCAGGGCGTTGCCAACGCTCCCCGATGCGCAGGCCAGTTCCTCCATGGCGATGACCAGCGTCTGGGTGTCGAAACCGCTTCCACCCGCTTCTTCCGGCAGATCGGTACCGAACAATCCCATCTCGGCCATTCGGCCGTAAATTTCGGCCGGGAATTCATCTTTGCGGTCAATGGTTTCGGCCGCGGGAAGGACGTCCGTCGCAACGAATTTGCGCACGGACTCGCGGACCATTCTCTGCGTTTCGGTATAGAACCTTTCCATATCGCTATTCCTTCGCGACGCGTTGACATCTATCCGTTTTCGGTGTCGCTGATTAAAAGTCCGCCGTGGGCGCAGTCGGTTTTCTCGCTGTCGAAGATATAGACCACGACGCTTTTTGCCGGAAAATCGTAGGCCGAAACGGCGGCGTCGGTTATCCCCTTTACAAGTTGGCGTTTTAGTTCCGGGGGGCGTGGGAACGCGTGAATTTGGATGAAAGCCCTTTGTTCAGTCGCATCAAGGCCCAATTTACCGGCGTGCCCGTAATTTTGATCGGGATAATCCTGAATGTAGACGGTGACCGTTTCGGGAACCACCTTGTAAGCCGAACAGGTGGCCGCGGTGAGGGCTTTCACCAGCGCACGTTTTTGTCCGATCCCGCGTTCCAGCGCGTGAACCATCACGAAGGGCATGACGACCACTCCTTCCCAGTTCGTTTCCATTTTCGCAAATTCCGCCTTGCCGACGCAATTGACGAACGCATGTCAAACATGGAACGATTGTCCATGCGCTGTGCGAATCGTCCGCGTTGCGCGAAGTCGCCAAGCAAAAGAGGTTTCATATGCCCCCGTCGCATATCGTCCGAGATGGAAACCAGAAAGGGTCCCTTGTTCAGATCGCTTATCAATCCGTCCGTCGAATGATCCTTTCCCGGGAGCTTCCCAGCGGAACGGTGATTCAGGAGCGCAAGCTTGCCGAGAGCCTCAGTGTATCGCGGACTCCTATGCGCGAGGCGTTGGGTCGTCTGGAGGGAGAGGGCATGCTGGTTCGCTTGACCGAAAGGCTTCTCGCGGTGCGTGTCGTGACCTTGGACGAGTTTTTGCATGCCTTGCAAGTGCGCAGAATGCTCGAACCCGAGACAATTGTGCTGGCGGCACCAAAGATGGACAAAACCATTGTGCGCGATCTCGTTGACAGGGTTAAGGCCCTGATCGACCATCCCGAACCTTCGCTCGAACGCCATTGGGAACTCGACCAAGCGATCCACCGGTGCATTGCCGAAGCCACCGGTAATCTGGTCCTCGCCGATACCATCGACAAACTCAGGCTCTCTATCCAACTGTTCGAAATTCAGTCCGTTCCGGCGCGCGTCAATCCGGGGTGCCAGGAGCACTTGGAAATCCTGAATGCCATCGACGCCGAAGACCCGGCCCGTGCGCGCAAGGCCATGCGTACGCATCTCGATCATTTGCGCGCGCGAGCGATGGGCGATCTCTGAGCCAACCTCTGGCCGCGAGATATTTTTCAGCCGTAAACCCCTGTTCTTAAAACCTTTTCCCGGCAACCGTTTCTTTTGAGTCGGCGCCCTGAAACCCGTTTTCACTGCGGGCATTAAGACTCCTCCCCCGGTATTATTCGAAAAAAATGTTGCGCCCGAGCTCGTGATTATGCAATGGTATACCAGTGGAATACGTTATTCCAGACAAATAATTTCGATGCCGCACAGATGGCACGGAACGGGTTTTTTTGGAGGAATGGGGTCGGACGGAGCTGCGCAACAGCTCATTCGACCGGCGATCCAACGGAGGATGAGCAGGGAAGCAAGATGACCAAATTTCGGGGAAACTATACCGTAATGGTAACTCCCTTCAGCGACGACGGGTCGTCGGTGGATGAGGGGCGGTTGCGGAAATTCGTCGATTGGCAGATCAAAGAGGGTGTTCATGGCCTGATCCCGCTTGGCAGCACCGGCGAATTCCTTTCGCAGACCGATGAGGAACGCACGCGGGTGGCCGAGATCGTGATCTCCGAGGCCGCGGGACGGGTTCCGGTTTTGGTCGGTACGGCGGCTGAATGGACGAACGAATGCGTTCGGTACACCAAAGAGGCCGAACAGTTGGGGGCGGACGGCGTCATGATCGTTCCGCCCTATTATTCTTCGCCCACAGAGGACGAATTGTTTGAGCATTACCGCCGGGTCGGCGAAGCTGTTTCGATCCCCATCATGATTTATAACAATCCCTTCACCTCCAACGTCGATTTGAAACCCCACGTCGTGGCCCGGCTTTCGGAGATCGATAACGTGAGCTACATCAAGGAATCGTCCGGAGATGTGGCGCGGGTGTGTGAGATTCAACGCTTGTGCGGTGAACGCATGACCGTATTCGCAGGCTATCTGCCCTTTGAATCCTATGCGGTCGGCGCCGAAGGGTACGTCGCGGTTTGCAGCAACATCGCGCCGAAAATGGCCGCCGATCTATTCACCATGGTTGCCGATGACGGAAACATTGAAGGTGCGCGGAAACTCTACTTCAAACTGCTGCCCTTGATACACGCCCTTGCCGGCGATCTTTACGTATCGGCAACGAAGGCGGCGCTCAAGCTGGCCGGCGTTCCGGTCGGCCCACCGAGACCACCGAGGTTACCATTACCCGCAGAAAAGAACGAAAACTTGAAGGAGGTCCTTGCGGAACTTGGGCTTTTGGCCTGAGAATGAACCAGTCTCCTTCATCCAAAAAAAATAAAAAACTACGTGGCTATTTTTTTTCGAAGTCAGCATAGGGAAGAAGGGAGAGCACTATGAAGAGACTCTTGATATCTGCTGTACTCGGCGCTTGCATGGCGGCCCCCGCATTCGCTGCGGACATCGTCCTTAAGGCTGGGCACGACAATACCGTTTCAATGCCGTATCACCTCGGGATGGTGAAGTTTAAGGAAGCGGTGGAATCACGGACCAACGGCAAGGTCGAAGTCAAGATTTACCCGAACGCGCAGCTTGGAAACGAGATGGAGATGATCAAACAGATCCTCACCGGCTCGCTTGACATGTGTGTGACCTCCAGCTCCAAACTCGTGAACTTCATTCCCGAAATCAAGATTTTCACGATGCCGTTCCTGTTCGACACGCCCGACCATCTGGACGCAGCCATGCGTTCGCCCGAGGTCGACGGCGTCCTGTCCAGTGTTGCTGGATCCAAGGGCTTCCGCGTCGTCGGCGCGTTCTCGGCTGGTGTACGCCACGTCCTCAATTCGAAGAAGCCACTATTCTCCATGGCCGATTTGAAGGGCTTGAAGATTCGCGTCATGGGCAACCCGGTACACGTTGCCGCTTTCCGCGCCTTCGGCGCCAACCCGTCCCCGATCGCCTACAACGAATTGTACGGCGCACTTCAGACAAACGTGGTTGATGGGGCCGAGGCCGCCAACACCAACTACTACGGAAAGAAGTTCTACGAAGTTGCCGGGTACTGGGCACAGGTCGGATGGCTTAACATCATGGCTCCGGTCATCATGTCAGAGAAGAAGCTGAAGTCCCTGCCGGCAGACGTGCAAAAAATCGTCATCCAGGCAGGCATCGAAGCCGCCGAATATCAGCGCGCGCTTTACATTCAGGCGGACAAAGAGAACTTCGGTAAGCTGCTGGCCGAGGGTGTGAAGGTGACCTACATGGATCCGACACCATTCCGTGAAGCCTCCAAGCAGGTCTACGACGAATTCTTAAAGACGGACCAGGAGAAGAAACTCCTTGCCGCCATCAAGGCCGCGAAATGATGATGCCGATTCGTCGGTGAATTCGAAAGTGCAATTCGGGCCGGGGAACGACAATTTTCCCGGCCCCTTTTTTTCATTTGGTTATAATTCACGCCGGAATAGTGCCGGGAGCAAACGTCGGGGGACTTCATGATCTTAACCATTTTTTGGCGGATCATCGGTTATTTGCGCAAGACGGTCGACATTTTCGTCTGCGTTTGTTTCATCTTTATGATTTGCGGTGTGCTTGTTCAGGTGGCGGGGCGCTACGTTTTCAACTACTCCATTGCGGGAACCGAAGAGGCTGCGCGCTTCGCGCAGGTCTGGATGGTATTGGTCGGCGCGGGCGTTGCCATGCGTTTCGGCAAGCATGTCGCCATTGACGCCGTGATGACCTACATGCCGATCAAGATGGCGCGAATTCTAAACCTGTTCATTGCGATCGGCTGTGTGGGATTCCTTGTCGTCGTTATTGTCGGCGCCCAACCGCTGATGATGATCGGGCAATTTGAAACCTCTCCCGCAATGGAAATACCCATGTGGACGATGTATCTCTGCCTGACCGTCGGCTCAGTATATTTTGCGATCGAGGTCATTCTTTTGCTCATTCAACGTTGGGACGACCCCTGCAGCAAAAACATGGCGCAGGAATAAAGCGGAGGCGGTCCCATGACGGTTGCATTTTCAGCATTTCTATTTTTCCTGGTCATCGGCATGCCGGTTGTCTTCGTTCTCGGCATCGCCGCCACGTTGACGGTAATGGCCTCTTCGGACATTCCCATCACCATCATCAGTCAGCGCCTTTTCTCCGGCCTCAATTCATTTACGATTATGGCTGTTCCGTTCTTCATCTTTGCCGGTGCGGTGATGGATGTCGGCGGCATATCGAAGCGCATCGTTGATTTCGCGACGGCTTTGGTTGGCTGGATAACGGGCAGCGTCCTGATGGTGTCGGTCGTGGCCGCGACTGGGCTGGCCGCCATTTCGGGATCCGGATCGGCCGATACGGCCGCGATTTCAGCGATTATGCAGCCCGAAATAAAACGTCGAAAATATGATGTCGACTTTGCCGCCGGGATGATTGCTTCCGCCGGATCCTTGGCGCAAATCATCCCGCCCAGCCTGATGATGGTGGTTGTGGCGATGGTGACCGACCAATCGACCGGTGCATTGTTCCTGTCGGGCATCATCCCCGGCCTGATGACGACCAGCCTGCTGCTTGTCATTTCCTACATGCACGCAGTGCGTGGCGGCCCCCAATACCGCGAGGTGGAACCCTTCACGTTGGCGCGCCTGGGCAGAACTTTCTTTGCTGCCATTCCGGCACTCGGCATGCCGGTCATCATCATCGGCGGAATCGTCGGGGGCGTCTTCACGCCAACCGAGGCAGCGGCGGTTGCCGGCGCCTATGGCGTGATTATTTCCTGTTTCGTTTATCGTGATCTCAAGCTCAAAGATGTCATGCCGTTGTTGCTGCGAACTGTTTGCCTGGCGGCGGCCGTGATGGCCATCATCGGTACCGCCAGCATCTTCGGATGGCTGGTGGCCGAAGCCGACGTGCCGGAACTCATGGCGGGCTGGATCAAGGCTTTTACCGATAAACCGTGGGTGTTCCTGCTTATCGTCAACGTGCTTTTGATGATTGTCGGTATGTTTATGGAAAGCCTCGCCGCGATCCTCATCCTGGTCCCGGTCCTGATGCCCATCGCCATCAATTTCGGCATCAATCCTATCCACTTCGGTTTAGTCGTCGTGATGAACTTTGCGATCGGCATGGTGACGCCGCCTTACGGCATCACGCTGTTCGTGGCCTCCAGTGTAGCGGGGCGCAATTTGGTCCAGGTTGCAAAGCGGATATTTTGGCCGTGGACGGCGATGACGTTTGTGCTGTTGCTGGTCACCTACGTGCCGGAAATTGGATTGTTCCTGCCCGATGCGTTCGGTTTGTTGAAATAGACGTCGGGATTCGTCATAGCACGAAAGAGATGTAATCCGCGACCTGGAGTACAATTTCGGTTCGCGCTACGGGGAATGAATAAGCGCAGGGGAG